>JAGAUY010000006.1 GCA_017620525.1 Oscillospiraceae bacterium
AACGAAATGCTCTTGCTCAATGCCTGTGCTTGGATATGATGTTGCAATACGGAATTCTACATTGTCAATTCTGTAATGGTATTCGGTATTGCAAGTTCCAAATGCAATATACTGGCAACAACAGTATTCCAACATACCATTATTATCGGGTTCAAGTGGTGAGGTTTCAAAAGGTTTCTCAATATCGATTCCCAACGAATATAAATACTCTGCAACTTTTGGAAATGCCGACTTGACTTGTTGCCTATAATTGCGACAATAAGCACATTCACACAAAGAGGTTTCAGTTATCGAATTGTAATAGGCTTTTGTGTTTGCAATATCTACATTCATAATCTACACTCCTTTGTCAAATTCAAATTTGTCTAATTGTTCCTACACTAATTATAAGGGATTTCCTAATAGATTACAAGTATTATTATTCGCAGCGGGAGCGGGTGTGTTCTTATTCTTCTTCCGTGTCCTCTTGTTCTTCTTCAAGCTTAAAGTAATCGGTATTATCATTGAATGTATCTTTCAGCTTAACACTTGCAAGGGTAAGTGCATCTGCATTTGCATCACCATAAGTATCTAAGGTCATTGCTCTGCTTGCGTGTCCCATCATAAGTGCTAAACTTGCAATATCCATTCCCGCACGAATACCAACAGTAGCAAAGTTGTGTCTTAGTCCGTGCGGCATAATCTTTTTACCATAGGCATCAACCAAGCTATTTCTTTCTACAAACTCACTAAACAAGCGGTTATATTGCTGAGGTCGCATAAACTGTTCTTCTTCACCAATTACATACCAACTATCGAGTGGGTTAAGTAATACCTTTCTTTGCTTCAATGCTTCTTCTAACTGCGGTAGCATAGGGAATGTTCTATTAGAACTTCTATTCTTAGGATTTTTAGTATAATCCCCATCCTTGCCGCTACTTACTCCAACAGCAGACCTAACAGTAATTGTGTGCTTATAAAAGTCAATGTCATTCCATCTTAACCCGCAAATCTCACCACGCCTTAAACCCGCATAGAAAGCTAATAGTATTCCTACATACATAGGCTCTTGCGGCTCAAAATCTAAATAGACAGCGGATAATACATTATCCATTTGCTCATTGTTTAAGTGTGTAACCTTTGCCTCTCCCTTTTTAGGCATCTTAACGCCTTTGAATGGGTCTTTTAAGAGTTCTCCATTGTTGTAGAAGTAATTATAAACTTTCTTCAATCGTGCATAGGTTGTATGTATTGTATTCTGCGACAAACCCGCTTGATATAACTTTGTAAGCCATCCACTAAGCACTGTCTTATCTACTGTCGCAAATACATAATCACCCAAATAAGGCTTAATATACTTGTTGTAAGAATACAAGCTATTGCTATAAGTGCTTCTTTCTATTTCGCCTGTTGATACTTGGTGTTGTAGATATTCCTTGTAAATTTCATCTACTGTCTTTGCCTTTCCTGCATTAGGCATTAAATCCGCTTCGGCATTAAGCTTTTCAAACCATTCTTTTGCCATTCGCATTGCTTCTTTTTTGCCTTTTGCTTCTGGCAACATCTTACTTACTTCTTTCCATTTGCCATTGGCATCTTTGTATTTTGCTCTTGCTTGCCAAGGTTTTCCCTTGCGTCCTTCACGAACTAACTGCTGAACATTGTATGTTGTGTATTTCATTGGATACGCCCCCTTAACTTCTTTAACTTGTTCCGCAAATCATACCCCAAGAATACCGCAGATGTTCCGCAAAGTCAATATCCAACTTAAAATGGAGAAACCCGAAAACCCTTGATTTGCAAGGGTTTTCGGGTTTCAATTTCTTGTCAAAAGGTGCGGGTTTTATTCCCACTCAATGGTGCCGATGGGCTTGGGAGTCAGGTCGTACAGTACGCGGTTGATGCCTTCGACCTCGTGAGTGATGCGGTCAGTAATACGATGCAGAAGCGCATAGGGGATCTCTTCAATCGTTGCGGACATTGCATCGGTGGTGTTGACGGCACGGATGATTGCGGGCCAGCCTTCATAACGCATTTCGTTGCGGACGCCAACGCTCTTGACATCGGGAACTGCAATAAAGTACTGCCAGACATGTTCGGCCAGACCGCTGTTGGCGAACTCTTCGCGCAGGATGGCGTCAGCTTCACGCAGAGCGTGCAGACGGTCGCGGGTAATGGCACCCAGGCAGCGGACACCCAGACCGGGGCCGGGGAAAGGCTGACGGTAGACCATGCCATGGGGCAGGCCAAGCGCTTCACCGACAACGCGGACTTCATCCTTGAACAGCAGCTTGATGGGCTCCACCAGATCCATCTTCATGTCCTCGGGGAGACCGCCGACGTTGTGATGGGACTTGACGGGTTTACCGCTCTCAGCAGCCTTGATGCTCTCGAGAATATCGGGATAGATAGTGCCCTGTGCCAGGAAGGAGATGCCGGACAGCTTTGCGGATTCTTCATCAAACACATTGATAAATTCAGCACCGATGATCTTACGCTTCTTCTCGGGATCGGAGACACCGGCCAGAAGATTCAGGAAACGATCGGTAGCATCGACATAGACCAGATTGGCATCCATTTCTTCACCGAAAATGCGGATGACATCCTCGCTTTCGCCCTTACGCATCAGACCATGGTTGACATGAACACAGACCAGCTGTTTGCCGATTGCCTTGATCAGCAGGGCAGCGACGACAGAGGAGTCAACACCACCGGACAGAGCCAGCAGAACCTTTTTATCGCCAACCTGGGCACGGATTTCCGCAATCTGCTCTTCGATAAAAGCCTGCGCCAGGGCAGGGGTGGTGATGCGCTCCATGCTTTCGGGACGGACATTGTTTGCCATAATAGTACCCTCCAAAATAAAAGATCAAATTAGAAAAGCGCTTTGATGGAAAGCCGATTCGCGCGATATGAATGGAATCGGTTATTAACAGAAATATTATATACAATGTTAATTTATATTTCAAGATTTTCATCCGTAGGAAATCATTTTTTGTGGATATTACGATAATTAACGAAAAAGAGACGCTGTTTTGTTGCAAAATAGCGGAGCTGTGGTATAATAACGCGAAGCGAAAGATGAACGGAGGATCATAATGGAATATCATAGAATTCTGACGATGCAGGATATTTCCTGCGTTGGACAATGCTCCATGACGGTGGCGCTGCCGATTTTGTCTGCCTGCGGACAGGAGGTATGTATTTTGCCCACGGCGGTACTGTCCAGCCATACCGGAGGTTTCCAGAATCCCCATATCCGCAGCCTGGCAGATGATATTTTTCCGGTATGCGATCACTGGAAGCGGGAAGGAATCTTATTTGACTACATCCTGACAGGTTATCTGGGAAGCATCCGAGAGGTCGACTATGCCCGGATGATCGGAAAGACCATGCGTTCTTCCGGAGGAAAGCTGATTGTGGACCCGGCCATGGCAGATCACGGGAAGCTCTATAAAGGCTTTACGCAGGAGTATGCCGCGGCGATGAAAGAATTATGTGCCGAAGCGGATGTGATTATACCGAATATTACCGAGGCGGCAATGTTTGCGGGTATGCCATATCGTGAATGCTATGATGAAGCGTATATTGGAGATCTCGTGAAGGGGATAAATGCGTCCTGCGTAATTCTGACAGGCGTCAGCTTTGATCAATCCCATACCGGATTTGTGGTGGCACAGGGAGATAGTATTCAATATTATTCCCATCGGCGCGTGGACCGGAGTTTTCATGGAACTGGCGATATGTTTGCTGCTGCCTTTGTGGGCGCGATGGCGAGAGGAAAAGAGTTGTTCAGCGCAGCCAAAATTGCGGCTGATTTTACCTGCCGGTGTATTGAAAACACTGTTGTGCAGCAGGCGCATTGGTACGGTGTGAAATTTGAAACAGCACTTCCGGAGTTGATTCGTATGCTGGAGGAATAAGAAGCGGCGATTTTTTTCGCCGCTTCTTTATGTTTTCCTTAAGGAAGAATCTGTTTCTTTCCTTTTCGACAGGAATGGAGTATAATGTAAAAAAACAGAAAGGCGGGATGGCTGTGCGAGAAAGAAAGATTGAAAACATATTGCTTATCATCCTGCTGATTCTTGGGATTCCCGTATTTCTGGCTGTAGCGATCTATGTGTCTGCATTTCAAATCAGCAGCTTTCAGCTGGATCTGACGATTCTCGGAGAGCAGGAAGTAACTGTGGAATATGGAGATCATTATGCGGATGCCGGTGCCGAAGCGTATTTTTCCGGCACATATTTGCTGAAGAACGGAAAAGAGGTTTCTGTCAATACGCTGAGTAATGTGGATGAGAGCAAACCTGGTACTTACCATATCCGCTACGATGCGTCCTTTCTGATCTGGAGCGCCTGCGGAGAACGGATCGTCCATATCGTGGATACACAGAAGCCTGAGATTACGCTCAGATCCGATCCGGACCAGATTACGCTTCCGGGGGAGCCGTATGCGGAGGAAGGCTTTACAGCCAGGGATAACTTCGACGGCGATATCACGGACCGGGTCATCAGAACGCAGGTTGGATCGGTTGTTATTTATTGGGTTTCGGATTCGTCCGGCAATACGGCTGAAGTGACGCGGGAGATTATCTATCATGATCCGCTGCCGCCTGAACTGGTGCTGTTGGGTGAAAGCAGTGTCACCATTACAGAGGGAGATGCCTATCAGGATCCGGGGGTCGTGGCGACGGACAACTGCGATGGAGATATTTCCGGAAGAGTGGTGGTTACCGGTACTGTTGACACAAACGCGGCGGGGACTTACACGATTCAGTATTATGTGGAAGACAGCTATGGGAATTGTGCATCTGCCGTGCGTACCGTGACAGTCAATGCCAAACCCCAAGCATCCGTCGGTTCTAGTGTCCAGCAGACGGTGGTGCCGGATGGAAAAGTGATCTATCTGACTTTTGATGACGGTCCGGGACCATACACGGACCAACTACTGGATGTGCTGGCGCAGTACGATGTAAAAGCGACATTCTTTGTGGTCGACAGTGGGTATTCCGATGCCATGCAGCGGATCGTTCGTGAGGGCCACAGTATTGGAATCCATTCCACAACACATGAGTATAAGTCCATTTATTCCAGTGAGGATGCGTTTTTTGAAGATCTGGAGCAGATGCAAAGTATCATTCAAAACACGACCGGTGTGACCACATATCTCATGCGGTTTCCCGGAGGTAGTTCGAATACCGTAAGTTCCTTCAATCCCGGCGTTATGACCCGGCTGACGGCTGAGGTTGAGGCACGGGGATACCGCTATTTCGACTGGAATGTTTCCAGCGGCGATGCAGGAGAAACGACCAGTACGGATCGGGTGTTCGAAAATGTGGTCAACGGTGTTGGAAAAAGAAATGTTTCTATTGTTTTGCAGCATGATATCAAAAGCTACAGTGTGGCGGCGGTGGAGAAGATCATCCAGTGGGGTCTTGATAACGGCTATAGTTTTCTTCCGCTGGACATGACCAGTCCGACAGCACACCACGGCGTCAATAACTAGCGAGAAAAAGAAAAGGCGAACCCAACCGGGTTCGCCTAGTTTTTTATTTGCGGAACAGAGCAGAGCCTGTACCGGAAAGACACTCCAGTGTGGGGTGTGAAGAGATGCGTTCGGAAACTCTGGTCTGCTCCAAAGCACCCTTGACCAGAACCATTGCGGAAAGCGGCTCGACTGTGACGGAGCCCTTTATGGTGGCGATGGATTCCGTACCGGCATGATCGCCGTCGATGCAGATATGCCAGATGCCATCGGGCAGGGGAATGGTTTGTGCGGTGTCAGCCGCACTGAAGACCAGAAACAGTTCGTCGGCAGGCTCGAAGCACACATCGCCGCGGATCCGGAACGCACCTGTATGTTCATTCTCACAGGGAACGGGGATCATATTGGAGAGAATGTCGTAAACAGAGGACATCCTCAGGACGGGATGTGCCTTTCGGAAGGCAATCAGGCCCTTGTAGTATTCGTAGGTATCGCGGCACTGAGGAATGTCCAGATGATCCCATTTCAGGCTGTTGACCGCGTCGGAGGAGTTGTAGCTGTTTTCAATAAATCCGCCCTTACCGTCTGGTTTGGAGCGAAGCATCTCCTCACCGGCCTGCATGAAAGGAATACCCTGGGCGGTCATATAGAAAACAGCCGCCAGTTTGTTCATGCGGATCCTGTCGTTCATATTCCGCTCGGGAGCGGCCAGAGAAATCCGGTCCAGCAGGGTGTTGTTATCATGGCAGGAGACATAATTGACTGTTTGGTTGGGATCGCCGCACCAGGCGGGGAGTCCGCGGAAGCAGGCTTCCAGTTTTTCGCCGATGCCGACTGCGCCGGTGACAAATCCCAGTGCGTCGCTGAAGAAAACGGATCCGCGCAGAGCATCCCGGAGTGTGTCATTAAAGTAAGCAAAACCGGGCGTCAGATGGCAGTTTTTCTGCACAGCCAGTTCACAGGGCTTGGTGGGTTGCGTATTCAGTGTCCAGCCTTCACCGTAGAATACCACATCGGGATGCGTTTTGTGGACTTCGGTGGTAATTGCGTTGATGGTATCCACGTCGATCAGACCGACCAGATCAAAGCGAAAACCGTCAATGTGATATTCGTCTGCCCAGTAGCAGACGGAGTCCACGATATATTTGCGGACCATGGAGCGCTCAGAAGCGGTGTCGTTGCCGCATCCGGAGCCATTGGTATATGTTCCATCGATGACTCGGCAGAAGTAACCGGGAACGATCTTGTTAAAGCAGAATTCCTCTGCATGGTATACATGGTTGTAGACGACATCCATGACGACGCTGATGCCGTTGTCATGAAGGCCTTTGATCATCTGCTTCATTTCCCTGACGCGGACATCGCCGTGGTAAGGATCCGTACTGTAGGATCCCTCCGGAACATTGAAATTCACCGGATCATAACCCCAGTTGAACTGCGGTACTTCCAAATGATTTTCGTCCACGGAACCGTAGTCAAAAACGGGCAGCAGATGTAGGTGGGTGATGCCCAGATCCTTGATGTGATCCAGACCGGTGGGGATACCGCTTTTTGTTTTGGTCCCGGTTTCAATCAGACCGAGGAATTTGCCTTTATTGCGGATACCGGAGCTTTTATCCAGAGAGAGATCACGGACGTGAAGTTCATAGATTACTGCATCAGTGAAGGACTGAAGTGGGTTGGGATTGCAGTCGAGATCCCATCCTTCGGGATTGGTGGAAGCGAGATCGATGATCATGGCACGCTGGCCGTTGACACCGGTGGTGCGGGCATAGGGATCGCAGGCTTCCATGATCCGGCCGTTGACCTTGACCAGGTAGGTGTAATATATCCCATTCAGATTGCCGTTTTTTTCGGCGATCCAGGTGCCTTTGACATCCCGGATCATGGGGAAATACTCCATCAGATCATCACTGGCAGGATTACCGCTCTGGTAAAGGCTTACCCAAACTGCCTCTGCAGTAGGCGCCCAGACGCGGAAAGAAGTTTTTTCGGAGGACCAGACTGCGCCAAGATCGCAGCCTTCGTAGGTATAGGCGGATTCAAAATCGTTGGTGGAGAATACGTCGGACATCACAAATCGGAACTCCTTTAAGAGCAATTTACAAAATGAGTATACCACAGATGGTAAGATCTGTAAAGAATAAATTGAAACGTTTCAATTTTCAAGTTGTTCAATAAAATTGGTGGAAATCGAACCATCCAGTGCTGGAATTGTACTCAAAAAGCGAAACACGATCTGCTCATACCGACGCGGATCCGTGATGTAGCTCAGACCGTGGCCGGCATTGGGGAAGGTATGGGCTTGTGTGGGGGATGCAGAAGCTTCCATGATTTCCTGTGTCATCGAACATGGAACAAAGTGGTCCGCTTCTCCGTGAATCAGCAAAATGGGAATGTCTGTTTTTCTGACAGCATCTGCAGCGCTGCAGGAATTCAACCGGAAATGACCGTACAGCAAGGCGCCCAGATGGATGAAAGGCCGGCAGAGCAGGACCGGATAGTGCATATCACTGCAGACCTTTTCGATAATGGCGCCGGGGGCGGAATAGGGGGAGTCTGCCACAATACACACAACATTACCGGGAAGATCAAGCTCAGAAGCCATCAGGACAGTGGCTGCGCCCATCGAAAGACCTGAAAGCAGAATCGGTGTCTCGGAACCGAACCGGTCTACGGCATATCTGATCCAGTCTTTGCAGTCCTGCCGTTCGTTGATACCGAAGCTGATGACTTGCCCTTCGCTTTCTCCATGGGCGCGCTGATCCACGACGAGGGTGTTAAAACCCATTTTCCGGGCCAGCGCATGACCGCCGCTGCAGTCCCGGAAGGCGCAGCTGCGGTAACCGTGGAAAAGGATCTCCAGAGGTGCACCGTCTTGTATATGATCGTATCTGCCATGAAGTATCAGACCGTCAAAGGATTTGATACAAACTGTTTCGAAAGGAATTTTCTGCATGATGCCAGAGATTCGTTGAAGATGCTCTGCAACTTCTTCATATTGTTTTCCCATCAGAGGATCATCAGGTCCGCAATGCTGATCGGGAGGAGCGTAGAAGGCAGTTCGGTATGTGTAGTAAGAGATGAGAAGGGTCAGGAGAATAACTGTAAACACAATTGCGGAAATAGCCATAATAAGCCACCTTATTTTCAGGAATAATTCTATTATATTCTATATGCACAAAAAATCCACATCGGGACCGAAAAAATTTTGGATTGACAAAAACATGCATGGATGTATAATTGTATACAAGAAAACAGGAAAGCATTTCTCGAAAGGAGACACTCTTATGCTTGAAATTTCTTCCAAGACCAATCTGCTGGAACAGAAGTCCTACAAATATTCCCTGCAGGATGTGGCAGAGCCGAATCTGCACCGGGATGTCTATTCCTACGGTACCATTCCCAAGGTTGCCTTCAACCATCGCCGCGTGCCCATGAGCATGCCGGAAGAGATCTGGATCACGGATACTTCCCTCAGAGATGGTCAGCAGTCCGTTGAACCTTATTCTGTTGATCAGATCGTCAACATTTACAAACTGCTTTCCAAGCTGGGTGGCCCCTACGGCATCATCCGGCAGACGGAGTTCTTTATATACAGCAAGAAGGATCGGGAAGCCATTGAAAAATGTATGTCTCTGGATCTGAAATTCCCTGAGATTACCAGTTGGATCCGTGCAAGCAAGGAAGATTTCAAGCTTGTGAAGGATCTGGGCATCAAGGAGACCGGCATTCTGGTCAGCTGCTCCGACTATCACATTTTCAAGAAGATGAAGATGACCCGCTCCCAGGTGCTGGACTATTACCTCGGCACCATCAAGGATGCCTTCAGCGCCGGTGTCGTTCCCCGCTGCCATCTGGAGGACATCACCCGTGCCGATTTCTACGGTTTTGTTGTTCCGTTTGTCAATGAGCTGCAGCAACTTTCTCAGGAGGCAGGAATCCCCGTCAAGATCCGCGCCTGCGATACCATGGGTTATGGCGTTCCCTATACCGAGGCAGCCATGCCCAGATCCGTCGCCGGTATTATATACGGTCTGCAGCATTATTCTGATGTTCCCAGCGAGATGCTGGAGTGGCACGGCCACAATGATTTCTATAAGGCAGTTGCCAATGCTTCCACCGCGTGGCTTTACGGCGCCTGTGCGGTCAACTGCAGTCTGCTGGGTATTGGCGAGCGCACCGGCAATGTACCTCTGGAGGCAATGGTCTTTGAGTATGCTTCTCTGAGAGGCTCTCTGGACGGTATGGATACCACCGTCATTACGGAGATCGCCGACTACTTCAAGAATGAGATCGGTTATGACATTCCGCCCATGACACCCTATGCCGGATCCGCATTCAATGTCACCCGTGCCGGTATTCATGCCGACGGACTGATGAAGGACGAAGAGATATACACCATTTTTGACACCAAGAAGATTCTGGGCAAACCTGCCACGGTGCAGATCAGCAAGACTTCAGGTCTTGCCGGTATCGCCTATTGGGTTAATCAGGCTTATGGCCTGGAAGGGGAGGACCAGCTTGGAAAACAGGATGAACTGGTTGTTGCCCTGAAGAAGTGGGTCGATGAGCAGTACGAGGATGGCCGTCAGGCGGTCATGACCGACCACGAATTGGAAGCAAAGATCGAAGAGCTTGCCCCCGGCAAGTATACCCGGGTGTAAGGAGGAAACGTAATGAGAGAATTTAAGACCACGTCGCTTGCGGACCAGGTTTTTGAAAAGCTGGAAAATGACATTATTCAGGGTATTTACCCCAAAGGTGAGATCCTGACGGAGCTGAAACTGGTGGATCGGATGGGCGTCAGCCGTACCCCCATCCGGGAAGCGCTCCGCCGTCTGGAGCAGGAGCGCCTGATCGCCGATACCGGCAAAGGCTCCGTGGTACTGGGCATCACGGAAGAGGATCTGCTGGACATCATGAATATCCGCCAGCGTATCGAAGGTCTGGCGGCCTACTATGCCACGGTCAACATTACTGATGAAGGCCGGAAGGAACTTGCACATATCGTGGATCTTCAGGATTTCTATTTCTCCAAGCATGATGCGGAAAATCTGCGGAAGGTTGACGATCAGTTCCATGACGCGATTTGCTATCTGGGCAAGCGTACGGTGATCACCGACACTCTGGTTCCGCTTCACAGAAAGACCCGGCGCTACCGCAAGCTGTCTCTGGAAGACCGTGGCCGGACTTCTCTGACCATGAAGGAACATCGGGCAATCTACGAGGCCATCGTCTCCGGAAATGCGGAACTGGCCATGGATCTGACAACACAGCACATCGCAAATGCGAAAGAACATATGATTGAGAGGTTGAAGAACAATGGGTAAGACGATTGCGCAAAAGATCATCGCGGCACATCTGGTTGATGGCGACATGACTCCCGGCAAGGAAGTTGCCCTGCGGATCGACCAGACCCTGACACAGGATGCCACCGGAACCATGGCTTATCTGGAGTTCGAGACCATGGGTATTCCCAGAGTGAAGACTGAACTGAGCATCGCGTACGTTGACCATAATACGCTGCAGTGCGGCTTTGAAAACGGCGATGATCACCGTTATCTCCAGACTGTGACCTCCAAACACGGTGTCTGGTTCTCCCGTCCCGGCAATGGCATCTGCCATCAGGTTCATCTGGAACGCTTCGGCAAACCCGGTAAGACTCTGATCGGTTCCGACTCCCATACACCCACCGGCGGCGGTATCGGTATGCTGGCGTTCGGTGCCGGCGGTCTGGATGTGGCAGTAGCCATGGGTGGTGGCGCTTATTACATCAGCATGCCCAAGATGATCAAGGTCAACCTCACCGGTAAGCTGAATCCCTATGTCACGGCCAAGGATGTCTCTCTGGAACTGCTGCGGATCCTCTCTGTCAAGGGCGGTGTCGGCAACATCGTGGAGTGGGGCGGACCTGGTATTGCAACGCTGTCTGTTCCCGAGCGCGGTACCATCACCAATATGGGCACTGAACTGGGCGCGACCACTTCCATTTTCCCCTCTGACGAAGTCACCCGTCAGTTCCTGGCAGCCCAGGGACGAGAAGAGGATTTTGTTCCTCTGGCAAGCGATCCCGATGCGGAATATGACCGCATCATTGATATTGATCTGAGTGCGCTGAAGCCTCTGATCGCCTGTCCCCACAGTCCTGACAATGTGGTGGAGGTTGCTTCGCTGAAGGACGTGAAGGTGGACCAGGTCTGCATCGGTTCCTGTACGAACTCTTCTTTGTACGATCTGTTGAAGGTCGCGGCTATGCTCAAGGGAAAGACCATTCATCCCAGCGTCAGTCTGTCTGTGTCTCCCGGCTCCCGCCAGGTGCTGACCATGCTGTCCGACTGTGGTGCGCTCAGCGATATCCTTGCCAGCGGCGCGAGAGTTCTGGAATGCGCCTGTGGTCCCTGCATCGGCATGGGATTCAGCCCCAATTCCGGCGGTGTCAGTCTTCGTACCTTTAACCGTAATTTCCTTGGCCGCAGCGGCACCAAGGACGGTCAGGTCTATCTGGTTTCTCCTGAAACCGCAGTTGCTTCTGCTCTGACCGGCTATATTACCGACCCCACCACCATCTCTGAGCCTCTGAATATTCAGATGCCCGAGAAATTCCTGATTAATGACTCAGCGGTTCTGGCACCCGTTGCCGCTGAGGAAGCGGAGCAGGCCGAGGTCCTCCGGGGTCCCAACATCAAGGAGTTTCCCAAGAGCAAGGCTTTCTCCGATTCTCTGACAGCACAGCTGGTGTTGAAAGTGGGCGACAACATCACCACCGATCACATCATGCCCGCAGGCGCCAAGATCCTGCCTTACCGCTCCAATATTCCTTACCTGAGTAAGTTCTGTTTTGAGGTCTGCGATCCTACTTTCTCCGAGCGGGCCAAGGCAGCGGGGGACGGTATCATCGTCGGCGGCAGCAACTATGGACAGGGTTCTTCCCGCGAGCATGCTGCCCTGGTTCCCATGTATCTGGGCATCCGTGGTGTCATTGCCAAGAGTTTTGCGAGAATCCATGTGGCGAACCTGATCAATGCCGGTATCCTGCCCATGACCTTTGAGGATCCCGAGGATTACGACAAGCTCGAGCAGGACGCAAAGCTGACCATCAGCGACATCGTCAGCGGAATGGAAAAGGGTGTTCTGACCGTAACTGCGGACAATGGTTTTACATTTAACGTCAATTGCAGTCTGACCCGACGCCAGAGAGCTATTCTGCTGGCTGGTGGTCTGCTGAATTATACCAAGGAGGGTGGATTGTAATGGATATCAATCAGGCTTGTGAAGCATTCCGGAAGATTCTGGAGGAACAGCAGGCAAGAATTGCCAATATGAATACGGAAAAGACGGACTTTTCCACCAAGAAGACCATCACCATCGGCGTTGTGGACGGCGACGGCATCGGCCCCATCATCACCGCCCAGGCAACCCGCGTGCTGGAAAAGATCCTTGCTGATGAGATCGCTGCCGGTTCCATCGTCATCAAGCAAATCGAAGGTCTGACCATTGAAAACCGCATTGCCTGCGGCCAGGCGGTGCCCAGCGATGTTCTGGCCGAGATCAAGACCTGCGATGTACTGCTGAAGGGCCCCACCACCACGCCCCATGGCGGAACCATGGAGTCTGCCAATGTTTCCCTGCGGCGGGAGCTGGATCTGTATGCCAACTGCCGGCCTGTGAATATCTCCGAGAAGAATATCGACTGGATGTTCTTCCGGGAAAACACCGAGGGTGAGTATGTTCTTGGCAGCCGTGGTGTGGAGCTTCCCGGTATGGCAGTTGATTTCAAGGTCACCACCGATGCAGGTACGAAGCGCATTGCGAGAGCGGCATTTGAATATGCCCGCAACAACGGCAAGAAGCACCTGTCCATCGTCACAAAGGCAAACATCATGAAAAAGACCGATGGCAAGTTCACTGCTCTGTGTCACGAGATAGCCGAAGAGTATCCCGAGATCGAAGTGGAGGACTACTACATTGATATTATGACTGCCAACCTGCTGAAAGAGCCTCTGCGTGAGAAATTCCAGGTAGTACTGCTGCCCAATCTTTACGGCGATATTATTACCGATGAGGCTGCCCAGATCCAGGGTGGTGTCGGTACTGCCGGCAGTTCCAATGTAGGCGATAAGTATGCCATGTTTGAAGCGATCCATGGTTCTGCACCCCGCATGATCGAGCGTGGCATGGGCGAGTATGCCAATCCTGCCAGCATGATCAAGGCAGCAGCCATGATGCTGCGCCACATCTGCCGTGTTGACGCTGCAGAAAAGATCGAAAAGGCGCTGGATGCCTGCACTGTGGAAGTAAAGAGTGACGGCTCTGCTGCCACTGCTGCTCAGTATACAGATGCACTGATGCAGCTGCTGTAATGCAAAGAAATACCCCCACCTATGAACTGAACCAGTAAAACAGGACAATAGACAAAACACCCCCTGATGTAGGATAATTACATCAGGGGGGTAATGTTATGTCCAAGAGAAAATATACGCACATCAAAGAGGTAGAATCGCAGATCATAGCCATGCGCGAAGCGGGAAAGACCCGGCAGGAAATAGCAGATGAATTGGGCCTGGAGAAGGTACAGATTAAAGCATGGGTAACCCGGTACAATCGGAGAAAGAAAGAATTGCAGCAAGGGATCCCGCCTAAACCCAAAGGTCGTCGTCGCCAAAAGCCGCTGAGTAGTGCGGAGGAATACGAACGAGAGATATCCAGACTTCAGATGGAGAATAAATTGTTGCGGGATTTTCTGGAATCAACAGAAAGGATGTGAGGCCAAAGGTAAAGTACTCTACCAAGGAAGGTGTATTGTATCTGTCCATGATCCGGGATCTGTATGACAACAGCATCGTGGCTTATAAGACAGCCACACAGCAAACTGTCAACCTTGTCCTGGGTACGATCCGGCTGGCGATGAAGAAGGAGAAAAAGAGAGTCGCTGCGGAGTTGCAGCTCCACAGCGACCAAGGCT
>JAGAUY010000054.1 GCA_017620525.1 Oscillospiraceae bacterium
GGATCCTCTCTTTCCGTCGGCTCCTTCTGGTAGTACAGCTCGTACCAGTCGTTGATGGCTGCTTTCATGGCATCCGTTGTGATATCGGACGCACGGAAGATATCCCGGTAGCTGTCCGCAGATCTGTTGAAAAATGCGCTCACGCTTTCACCTCCTCAGGTGATTTGTTGTCATTTGCATAACGGCCCAGTCGATTGTTGATCGTGATCCGGCGCTGCGTCCGCAGGCCGAATTCCAGACCTTCAATATAGGCATTCAGCTCCCGGATGTGGGTATCCTTCTCCCGAAGCTCCGCCCGGAGCCGATCATTTTCTCTGAGCAGTTCGCTCTTCAGCCAAACCGGGAGGAACTGCTCAATCAGCCAGAGTTTGAATCTCCTCATCACAGATCCCTCCCAGAATCTTCCTCGCTTCTCTGTTCCGGCGCATGACCGTGGAGCAGAAATAGCGGATATCGTCCATGGCATGGTCGTTTTCCTTGATAGGCTTATCGACCTCGCCTTTTTCATCCCAGTGATACAGTCCGAATTCCCGGATCGCATCCGTGCAGCCGGCTCCGATCCGGATCACACCGGCGCGCAGCATCGCTGCCGTCAGGCGGATGCCCGGCAGCACCTCGTTTCTCGCCTTGCGCACGGAGAACCGGCCGTGCCGGCGGATGCACGCAATAAAGCTGGCAGCGGAGGGATCCACCACAACGCTGTGGATCTCCCGGTCACCGGCCAGCTCTTCGAGTTTTTCGTAATATTCTTCATCCGTCATCTGTCGGCTTTTGCTCCGGCCGGAGTAATAATACTCCGCCACCCTGACCGCTCTGCCGCCGTTGACACACCACAGTCCCGCGGAGAACGGGTTCAGGGTGCCGTAGTCGCAGGAGATGTACCAGTCGCCGTCTTCCGGCAGCTTGTCCGCGATATGCAGCTCTTTGTCGAACTCATACACCAGACCTTCCGCCATGCACCACTCACCCAGGATGTACCGTCGGTAAAAGACACCGGCAAACATTGCCCGGTATCTTGCCTTGATCTCCTCCGCAAGACTCAGATTGTCCTCCATGGTGAAATGCAGATGCAGCGCATTCCGCTCCTTTGCCTTCAGGACCCACTCTTTGTAGAACCAATGCTCCGGCCCTGCAGGGTTGCAGTTGAACCACAGCTTGCTTCCCATCACCGAGCATCGGGCGCAGGCCTGCTCCACAAAGGACCGGGGCATCAGCGCAACCTCGTCCATCAGAACTCCGGCCAGCGTGATGCCCTGGATCAGCATATAAGAGCTTTCGTCCCGACCGCCAAAGAGAAAAAACGTATTGGTTTTCCCGTCGCAGGTGACGATCAGCTTGTTTTCATTGCGCTTTTCGGTGATGGTCAGTACACCGCCGAGCCAGTCCTGCAGATTCAGCACAATGTTGCGCCGGAGCGATTCCACCGTTTTGCCGCACAGAGCAAAGTTCTGTCCGTCAAAACTGCACATTGCCCAGAGGAAAAAACCATCCACCATGCAAACGGTCTTTCCGGATCTGACTGCTCCGTCGCAGATGATCGCGTCTCTCTTGCAGAAGGCCGGACGATTCCACCAGGTCGCTGCAAGCAGCTGTCGCTTACTGAACTTCTGGTAAATCATCGGTGTTCAGTTCCTCCTCCGTGCCGTCCATAAGCCGGCTCAGCAGATTGTTTTCCCGATTCGGATTCTGGGATGCCCTGGAATCAAACAGTCCCAGATGCTGTCCCAGCAGCTCCAGAGCCTTGACCTTGTCGTAGCTCTTCACTTCGATGCCGAATTTCCCTTCCTTGATGCCGGCAATCGCCGCCCGCTTCTCAGGATCCACATCCCTGGTATCCCGCAGCACAACGGACTGAACAACGCTCATGACCTGCTGTGGGCACCCATCTTCGTCGATGACGGTCGTCGGCGCCTCCCGGGAAACGACCTGTGCAAAATCGGTACCGTTGGCAAAAGCCACCCTGGCCAGCTCCCGCAGCACCATATCCTGGGTGATTTCGGTGCGCTTCTGCCTGTCCTGGATGGCTCTGTCGATTGCCTCGGCAATCTGAGGTTTTCTCAAGTTTTCATAGCCGATGGCCTCAGCGGTTTTCTCGCTATACCCGGCTCTGATCGCAGCCTGCGTGGCATTCAGATCCACCAGATACTCCGCAACGAACCGCGCCTGTTTTTCCGTTAATGCCACGTCACCACCTCTCCATTCAGGGCACAAAAGAGACCCGGGATTCCCCCAGGTCTCTCGCCATTATTTTGATTCTATGATTTTAGCATACTCTTTTGGCTCCAAACCGCCAACTTCAAAACCGTAACAGCTTCCGACAAGCCGGACAAACGCGCTGTGCCAGCGTTCTGCCGTTCTTCTTGATACGGGGATCAGCAGTGCAGCATCTTTGACGTTGTGCTGCTTTTCGCACCAGTAGACATAGCGGATCAGTTTTAACCGGTGCATTCCGTCAGGCATCAATTCTGTCAGTCCTATTGCCTGCGTTACCGCGTCATACGCCTTCTGGTCATCCGCTGACAGCTCCCGCAATACAATTGACTCGATTGCTCTGTGATTTCCACCTCCCCCGCGCGTTCCGGAGGCGTTCGCTGTCATGCTTTGGCTGTGAAGATCATCGTATTCGATTTTCAGTCCGCGGTAATCCCGGATCATCCGTCGGACGAATCCCCACCAGCGGTATCGCGGCTTGCTCATGACATCACCTGTAAGTCCTTCCGCTCCGGCGGTCCCGGAGCTCCACACGGTTGATCAGGTCAAAGCCGGCCTGCCGGATGATGTATTTCAGGACCTTCACCAGCTCGGAAGCACGCTGCTCCTCTTCGGTGATCGGTCGGGTTGCCTTATAGGCCGTCGGATCCGGCAGACCCGAATTGTTTTCCCAGGGCTTTGCCATCTGCATTCTCCTTCCTGTTCTCTGAATCACGTGGTTTTCGCCAAATAGCGCCCCACATCATTACGGCTGCAGCCATCCCGATAATATAAGCGGCTACCGCGGCAAGGGCCGTCACCTCCGCCGGCCGGGCGAAGATCCGGTAAAGCATCGCCAGACAAAAGGCGATCCCCATGCCACAGAACCAGAGAAGCGCCACCTGCAGCATGATGTTCATCGCCGCAGCACCCCACCGCTTCACCTGCCTCCAGCTGCCGCCACCCTTCATCCGCTCGCTGATCCAGTATCCCAGACACGCAAGCGACGTGGCGACCACGATTGCTCCCACATAAGTGAGAATAAAAATTGCTTCCATGTTCATTGGTTACACCTCCACCACAAAATCATCGACTTCTTCTACACCGACAACTTCAGTTTCTTTGTAGGCAAAGTCATCACCTTCATAAGCATCCTGAGCATCGGCCTCGTTCAGTGCCTCGACATAGGCAAAGCCTCGAAAATAAACCCTGTAATTAGGCATTCATATCCTCCTTCGGCTTGTCCGGGAGTTTCCTCCAGTGGGTAACCTTATACTCGCCGCCGTCAATGTCGAACCAGTACACGGACACGAATTCCTTCGTGGCCCGAACCGTGACCATTTCCTCATCGTCTGTAAAAGCCAGAACCGGATCCGAGATCTGATATTCAATCATCTCGTTCTCATCCTCAAAGCGCTCCGTATGCATGGGCGGCAGCTCATCTGCCGGATGCCAGGATACCTGATCCAGGCACCGGTCCAGGAAGCGCACGCATTCAGCTTCCAGTTCCAGCGGCATCATCGAAGCGGACAATACTCCGGCGATCCGGTCTCTGGTCTGTTTATCGGTCATTGTTGTTCTTCGCTTTCTCGATTCTGGCCTTGATGGCGTTCATCAGTGCGTCCTGGGTGTCACCCTTGCAGTGAAGGGAATCCACAACATCCTCGTCCACGCTGTCCTGGACGACCAGCAGATGGCACACAACGGGCTGCTTCTGGCCCTGCCGGTAAAGCCGGGCATTTGCCTGCTGGTAAAGCTCCAGGGCCCAGTTGGGATAGCCGAACCAAATCTCGTGGCGGCCGCCCTGCTGCAGGTTCAGGCCGTAAGCACAGGATGCCGGATGCGCCAGAAGGATGTCCACCTGCCCCGCATTCCACGCTGTTTCATCCTCGGGGCTCTGATAGACCCGGACAGTTTTACCGGTCTTTGTCAGGGCCTGCAGCAACCTATCCCGTTCATGCTGGAACCAGTAGAACACCATTGCGTGTTCCCCATGCAGCTGCTCGATGACCTCCAGGAAAGCTTCCACCTTGCAGTCGTGGATCTCCACCGTCTGGCCATCGGTGTCATATACGGCGCCACTGCTCAGCTGCAGCAGTTTGTTGTTCAGCACCGCAGCCGTGCTGGCAGTCACGGTCTGTTCGTCAACCTGAAGTAGCATCTCGCGCTCCAGCCTGTTATAGGCCTTCCGCGCCTTATCATTCAGGACCACCGGAACAACATCTTCGATAAAGGCCGGCAATTCCAGGTAGTCCTCCGCTTTCATACTAACGCAGATGTCGGAGAGGGCCGCCTTGATCCGCTCTTCGGCTCCTGTCTGTGGGGAGTAAGTCCTGTACATCTGTCCGGGATGGGCGTAATCCTGCGTAAAGAATGCATCCCGATAACTGGAGATCGTCTTGCCCAGCCGGGCTCCGCCGTCCAGCAGATAGATCTGCGCCCACAGATCTTCCAGGCCGTTGGGCGCCGGCGTGCCGGTCAGCTCCACGATCCTACGTATCCGGCTGCGAGCCATTTTCAGAGCCTTAAAACGCTTGCTCTGGTGGTTCTTGAAGCTGGAGGATTCATCCAGAACCACCATGTCGAAGGGCCAGTTGTTCCGGTAATACTCCACCAGCCATGGGACGTTCTCCCGGTTGATCACCCAGATGTCTCCAGGCGTATTCAGCGCCCGGATTCGTTTGGGGACACTACCCAGAACGGGGATGATCCGCAGGTGCTGCAGGTGATCCCACTTCTGGGCCTCCTTCGTCCACGTGGCCTCAGCCACCTTCTTGGGGGCAACCACCAGGCACCGGGACACCGCCCACATGTGATATTTCAGCTCGTTCACAGACGTCAGCGTGATCACGGTCTTTCCCAGGCCCATATCCAGAAACAGTCCCAGATACGGATCCGAGATGATCCGGCTGATGGCGTACTGCTGGTAATTATGCGGTTTGAATTCCACCGCTGTCCACCTCCTTCAGGAATTCCAGAACCTGGTCCAGGCCCTTCAGTATCCGGACATCGGCGCCTCTGGTTCGTATTTCATCGATCTGCCTTTTCTGGATCTTTGCCAACCTACCGATCTCCGTCTTCAGCTCGACGAATACCACCCTGCCGCCGGGTAGGATGATGATCCTGTCCGGGACTCCTGCGGTCCCGGGGGACGTGAATTTATAGCACAGCCCGCCGCGCTTTTTGACCTCCCTCACCAGGCGGGCTTCGATGACCGATTCTTTCATTTTTGCCTCCTCGCGCGTGCGCGCACGCGTATACACATACACATTAGGCGTATTAGACATGTGTGTACATCTCTAACACCTCTAATTTTTTATTTATACTAATAACTGTAACTCTGTAACCGTACCCGCTTTTCCGTTGTGGCTCTAGGCTTTTTCCGCGGTTACACTTAAAAATTAATCTGTTGATTCTGTAACCGTCAAGTGTAACCTTTTTCGCAAGTGTAACTGCTAATCTGTAACCATTCTGCGTTCAAAGCAGCGCTGCGGTCCGTAGGGCTTTCCTGCCTTTGCAACACCGATGCCTACCCAACCAGGAGCCCGCTCCAAGAGGCTGTTGATCTCTCTGGTGTCCCTCTGGCGCATATCGCCTCGCTTCCGGTCCAGCACTTCGCACCATATTTCTGCGGCACAGATCCGCTCTCTGGGCATCAATTTTCCATCATACTTCAGGCCGCCGCTGCGCCACATTTGACGCTGCTGTAGGTTCCATTTCATCCAGTCTGCTGGGATCTTCTGACTCAGATAATCGGAAATCAGACCTTCCCAAGGGTGCCTTGCCCGGTGTTCCTCCTGGATCTTTTTCGCTACAGCTTCCAGCTCCGGCGGCAGATGCAGCGCCTCACCGAGACGCCAGTATGCCACAGCCTCTGCCCACAGCTGATCCCGCTCCGCGTCTAGCTCCTGAAATACGTTCTTTTTCCGTTCCTGACAGTCAATCTCCACGACCCAGAACCGGCGGTTACCGGTCTGATCCACGAGGCATTCTTTGCTGTTGGTCGTACCGAAGAATACGCATTGCCGCGGCCGATCGGCGGTATACCGCCCGTAGGCAGCACGGTAGTAGTCGTTGGTTTTACTGAGGAACATCTTGACTGCGTCGACCTCAGCCTTCGCCAAGGCCTGCATCTCAGCCACCTCGTTGAGCCAGGTGCCCTGAATCGTCTCCATAGCGTCCTTGTCACCGAAGGTCCGCAAGCTGTCAGAGAACCATTCTCCACCCATCTTGGCCAGGATCGTAGATTTGTGCCGACCCTGAGTGCCGACAAGTACCAGCATGGTATCATATTTGCAGCCGGGCTTCATGACCCGTGCCCCGGCCGCTGTGAATGCCTTCTTGGTGACCGCCCGTGTATAGGGCGTGTCCTGGGCACCCAAGTATTCTATGAACAGATTTTCAAGCCGGGGCTTACCGTCCCAGGTCAAGGCATTGAGATAGTCTCTGACCGGATGATACGCCTGATCGCTGGCGCAAGCCGCGACGGCATCCAGCAGATCGTTCTTTGCCACTTTGCCAAAGAACGGCTCCACATAAAGCCGTAGCTGCGCGGCGTCTTCATCACTCCATGTTTTGGCATCACCGGGGCGCTTCCACGGCAGCTCCCCCACCAGGTCGATACGACCAGAGAACAGATTCAGACGCAGCCGTCCCTTCAGCACCGGATCGTTCTCCAGCAAGATCAGAAGGTTATTCATCGATTTTTCCGGCGCGCCCTGGGTGTTGGTTTTCAGCTGGCGTCGCCAGCTTCCATCATCTTCAACACTGTTTTCAATAGGGCCAAAAGCCGCCTGTGCCTTCTCCCAGCGCTCATCCAGCAGCAGCTTTGCAACCTGTCCGTCGCCTCTGGCCATCTCGCACATAGCCGTGTAGGACGGTAGCCGATTAGTGGGTGTCCCGGAAGCTGCCTCATCGTCCTTATCGCCGAACTTATGCAGACGGACCAAGTCGAACGCGTTGACCAGTTTGCCGCCGCAGGGGTCAGTAGCATGGTGGGAATACAGGAATTTACCATTGTCATACAGCACAGCGCCACCGGTTGTCGAACCACCGGTGAAGGTGAAACGACCAGGCATTGTGTCCACCGGATCATAGATACCGGGCAAGAATAAGTCCATTGCCGCCTCGATGTTATAAACCCGGCAGAAAGCGCCCACGACGCCGGTTTTGGTCAGCGGATCACCCTGCCTTGCCGCAAGTCTGGCAGGCGCCACAGCCCCGGGTACGGCAGGCCAGGATGTATAGTCGCGCCAGTCCGCATATGTAGCCAGCAGGCCGTCAACGGACAGCATGGGTTTGTCTGCCGTGTAGTAGACTACCTCCGCGTCAGCACTGCAGCTGGGCCAGTACATAAGCCGGCTCGCTTCAAAAGTGGAGGCATCGGCCAAACTCATGCCGATCCACTCCGCCATACGGCGGGCGCAGGGTTCGTATTCGTCGGCACTGCAGGTACAATCCAGAGGCAGCAGTACACGGAGCCGCGGCGCTGAAGGCATGTGCTTGCGGGTGGAATAGACACAATAGCCGCAGCCCAGCGCCTCCACTCGGCGAATTATATCGTCGGTGCCACCAGCAGGGATATTGTCCAGGTCAAGAGTGAGGATATCACGCCCGGTCACAGCGTCTGCTTTTCGCCGTATACCCCGAAAGGTGCCAGCAACAAAGCCGCCCACATCCTTCAGATCGTCCTGCTGGCTCTTGGGCATCTGCAGGTATTCTGCAAGCGTTTCTGTTCCTCGTGCCGACACACTCAGGCGTGTATACAGCTCGGACAGCATCATCGCCTGAGGCTGCCAGTTGGTAGACCGCCGACTTGCGCCGGCTGTTATGGTTATCTGCCTATCATGAAACATACTCTCACCTTCCCGCCTCGCAGGAGGCGTCAGTCCTTCTTAAAGAATTCATTGGTCCAACCTTCGGCATTCAGAGGCAGCCCTTCCGCCCAGGCCGGTACCTGGCTCATGATCCTGACCACAGCTTCCAAGCAGGCTTTGTCCTCGGGTGCATCGATTACAACCTCGTCGTGGATATGAAATACCACGGGATAACCCGCAGCTTCCAACCGTTCCACAGCTTCGGCCAGACAATCGCGGGCAACCGCCTGGGTAATATTCTCGACCAGCTTGCCGCCGTAGGTCTCCAGGCGGCCCCACTTTTTGGTCTTTTGGTCCATCCCCCAGTAGCCGAGACTGGGCTGACCAAAACGATTGACGCCCATGTGGGGCTTCGCATAATAGAGTTTTCTCCCGTTAGGCAGTCGGATGGTCAGGAAGTCCAGATCGTTGCCCGGATCGCATTCACGGGCGAATGCCAGACGTCCGTCCCACAATTCGATCTTTCTGCCGGTATTTACGGCCTCGCGGGCCGCTGCATCCACGGTATACCAAAACCGCACGATGGCTGGGTTCGCCCGGCGCCAGCGGTCTACGATATCCGGAAGTTCATCCTCCGACAGGCCGTTGCGCAGGGCGCCCATGCTGATCAGAGAGCCGGTACCTCCCTGATAGCCCAGGGCCAACGTCGCCACTTTTCCCTTCTGACGGTAGCTGTATTCTGGATTACCCTTCTTTATTAACTCCATGGGGATACCGAACATCTGACTTGCCGTAGCTTCGTATATTTTTCCATGGGTCCGGAATACTTCCAGCACCCATTCTTCACCGGCGAGCCACGCGATAACGCGGGCCTCAATGGCAGAGAAGTCTGCGTCTACCAGGATCTGTCCCGGTGTTGCGACAAAGGCTGTTCTGATTAACTGGGACAGCGTGTCCGGCACACTGCCAAACACCAGGTTCAATGCGCCACGCTGTTGGTTTTCTACGAGCTGACGGGCCAAAGGCAGCAGCTCCCCATCAATGTAAGTACGAGGCAGGTTCTGAGGCTGTACGATCCGGCCGGCCCAGCGTCCTGTCCGGTTGGCACCGTAGAACTGCAGCAGTCCCCGGACACGCCCATCGGCGCACACAGCCGTCTGAAGGGCGTTGTATTTCTTGTTGCTGGTCTTGCCCAGCTCCTGCCGAATCTCCAGCATCCGCCGGGCAGCGTCGCTCGACAGATCTCCGTCAAGCAAATCCGTAACAGTGTTTTTACGCAGATCAATAATTACTTCGCCCGTCTCTTCCTGCAGCCATTTAGTCAGCTGCGAAATGCTGTTTGGATTACTCAGACCAGATAGCTCTGTGGCTTCCTGCAGGTAATCCTTTCGGACTTCGGCATCCAGTTCCAGCGCGCCTTCTACCAGCGCCTGATCTACTGCCACACCGCGCATGTTGATGATCTGGTCTGTCTCCCACTGCTTCTGCACGTCTTCAGGAACAGGGAAATTGGCCAGCCGGGCGCCGATCTCCAGCTCTGTCACTACGTCCTGACGGTTGTATTCCTTGAAATCGGCCCATTTACCCGGGTCATGGTGAGGTAGATTACGCGTCCGGCCTCCGTTGGTCTTTGTCGGTGCGCAGGGTACGCAGAAGTATTTGATCAGTGCTTTGCCGGCGGCCATCTTGCGCTTATCCTGTGGAAGCCCCAGCGCCGTTCCGGCAGCGGCAAGAGACGCCGGATACCCGTTGTACATACTCTGCAGCATGGTACAGCGCGACTGTCGCAGGAAGTTCAGTCCTTCCCGTGCCGGATTCCAGCGAAAGAATCTGCACAGGCAATACCACTCAAATGCGGCATTATATGCGTGTTTGATATAGGCAGGATCCTTCAGAGCATCGATCAGCCAGAGCGGCATACCGCCGGACACCCCACCACCGGCAAGATCTATGACCTCGACCGGCCCACCGTCGAGGCTGTACGCGAATAAGAGGACTTCAAAGGCCGGGCTCTGCGCATATTTGTAGAGTCCGGCCTTTCCAATATCCACGTCGCTGTACGTCTCGATGTCAATATTCAGGTGATGTACAGCGCCCATGTCTTACCAGCCGTACGAGTTGCCGGTGGCACCGGGAGCGCCCCAGGGCGTCTGACCGGCTGCGGGTACTGCCCCGTAACCATATCCGGAAGTTGCCGGCATAGCTGCGCCGAGTGCAGGAGTCGCTGGAGCTGCGAGGCCCACAGGCTGGAAGGCGTCCTGCGCCGTTACACGCGCGCTCAGAGGCTCGCCGTCACGGATCTTCTGAAGGCCGTTAAGGCCGCAGCCGATACCCTTCTTGCCAGCGCTGTTGTAAGGGAAGAAAGAAACAGATACGTTGCCCCACATACCGGAGTACACCTGGGTGGGATCGATGATGGGCTGCACCTGGGTATCTACTACAAAGGGCGCGTGATCGGCTTTTGCGGATGCGGTAAACACCCAGCAGCCCTTGCATTCTTCGCCGAATGCCTGGCCATCGCTGGGACGTACACCATCGCCGTCGTGGACACAAATTGCGGGCTGAGGTGGGCGAACATTGTTCCACTTGGTGGTCACACCCATATCAATGGCCGCGGCGATAGCCTGGTCAATAAGCGCCTTTGCCTGTGTATTGGTCTTGGGGACCAGTACGGTGACAGAGAACTTTGCCTCGCCGTTGGAATTATTGAAGGGGGGCTTTGCCTGGAAAACGTTCACATAAGAAAAACGGACGTCGTTGATAGTAACTGCTGCCATTGTTATTCTCCTTTATAATTCATTGTTGATTGATTTCGTTAAGCACTCTATGCGCGCAGTGATTCTTGAGCGGTTAAGATGCGGCGCCTCCAACAGATTCAGTACCTCGCACAGCTCAGCGTGGGCATCCTGCAGGCAGTGTCGGTAACTCTCGAGGGAAGCTTCATAGCTTCGCAGTTCATCTTCGGGATCTTCAACCACTTCTGTGACCTGATGAAGCAGCTGCACTACCTCATCGCCAAGCCTTTCCTGGAGAATCTGCTCCAGCTGCACGTACACCGCTCCGGGATCATCCTCGTGAAACAGAACCTCACGCGTACCATCCAGATAACAGATCACTCGAGCCATCAGGCGCCACCAAAAGCGACCGCCGCTGCGTTATAGGGTTTCCGCTTGTCGCTGTCCGGTACCAGCGTCGGCTTGCCAGGTTTCTTGACCACCAGGCCCTCAGCAGTTTCGGCGAAAATCTTCTTGCCCAGAGTCTTTTCCAACGCGGGTGCAGTGACGGGCTTTCGCTCCCATAGGAGAGATTCTGCAACACCGCGTTCCTGTAGCGTCTTGAAGGCGGTATCCAGATCTGTCCACTCTCGGGAGCCCCGGCCTTCCACCGCTTTGAATCCAGCGATTTTACGTCCAGCAAGACTGGCGGTGAGTGCATATTCCTCCAAATCCTTGACCCATGCAGCTAGTTCCCTGGCACGGTTCAGGATGTCGCCGACCTCTTCATCAGTCAGGAGCGGAGGCACGGTCTGGCCGTTTCCCTTTTGGATTTCCCGGTTCAAGAGTTCATCTCGGTCGAGCTTTGCTTCAGGCCTGGCACCCAGCAAGGGTTCCAAACCCAGCATCTGGGCAGCGCGGGCAGAGCACTGCGCCTTCGCGGGACAGAAACGGCACCAGTCACCGGCGCAGAAGTCACCTCCACCTTCGAAGGCCTGCTTTGCTGCAGGTACCACTATTTCGGCCGCCCAGCTGATCAGATACTCCGTGGTGATATCCCAGATCTTGATACCGCCGGCGTTGGGCTGGACGATAGCCAGCTGTGCTTCTTTGATGGAACTTCCGAAGATCGGAGCGAAAGTGTTCAAAGCGCCCAGAGTGTAGAGCATCATCTGGGGGTTATCCTCCGCGTCCACGGGTACTCCGGCGCCGTTCTTATAATCGATGATTACGATGCGGCCATCACCAATCATGATGCAGTCGGCGGTACCGAAGCCCCCCGGGACGTAGTGGGAGTAGTCCACGCGGGTCTCCAGCGCAACGAAAGGGGGCTGACTGAAGCCCATTGCAGTTTCCTGAAGGAACTCCAGATAGTCGTTGGTACTGCTGTCCATACCCTTATCGTAATGGGAGCTTTCCTGCAGCTTCTTCAGATGGGCGTTGTAAGTACGCATACTCATGGGCTCCAGGAAGCACTTCCGGGCTTTCAGTTCCGCAATGGAGTGAGCCACCCGACCGGCTTCAGCATAAGCGCTGGTCTTGCTGGGAAACTGCTCGGCCAGCTTTACGGAAGGCGGACAATTGATCCATCGATGGGCACTGCTGGCAGACAGTTTAGCGTGCTGTTCAGGCGTAGGCATCAGATTGCAGCCCCCAATTCCCGCAATGCGGTAGCAAAGGCACCGTAGTGTTCAGGGCGCAGATCCGTTAC
This sequence comes from Oscillospiraceae bacterium, assembly GCA_017620525.1. Classification (GTDB taxonomy): domain Bacteria; phylum Bacillota; class Clostridia; order Oscillospirales; family Oscillospiraceae; genus Faecousia. Next base: position 12,432 of record JAGAUY010000054.1, read on the forward strand.
AGAATGGATGCCGTAACTGGTCAGCAGTGCGTTGACCTGAGGCTGCAGCTCCGGCCGCGCGGTAAACAGGTCTGCGCCAGCTTTGGCGATCTGCTGAATGGTAAAGGTGGGTGCGGACGCCAGGGGCACGCCAGGAGCAACAGGTACGGAGAGTGCAGGTGTGGCAGGAATAACGGGTGCTGCAGGGCTGGGCCTGCCGAGCGTGGGAACGGGTGTCGTGGGAGCAGTAGGCGCCGCGGACATAACAGGCGCGGGGGCGGTGATCTCGTTGCTGCCAGCTGTTTTGGCCTGGGCGCCCTTAGCCAGCAGTTGTGCAGCAGCGACCAGATCAGGGCAAGAAACGGTTACGTGGATTTCAAACATATTGACTTTTTCCTTTCGCATAGATAGAATGAAAGTGGTTATTAACCCATGCCGCTTTCCGGTCTCGCACACCGGGAGGCGGCTTTTTTACTTGGACTTCTTCCCCATCGCACACAGAGCGATTCCATCTCTTTTCTCATTGACGTTCCAGGTTGGAGAATCAGGATGAGAGAAAACCATAACCACTGCAGTCTTAAAAAAATCTGCTGCTTCCGGCTCCTGCTGGTAAAGTGTAGAATAAAGCTCGTTGACGATGGTACCGATCTCTGCAGCGAGCTGCGTCAGATCCATGTCGGCCGCTTCTATGCATACCTGGCCATTTTCATTTTTGTAGATAAACTTTCTCATTGTTTTTCCTCCTCTTTCTTCAACAGATAATCGATTGCAGATTTTGCTCGCTCCAGGTCTTCCGGTCTGTTCCAGTTCCACAGGCAAAGAATCGCATCCGCAGTACAAATGGCGCGGATGCCGCTGAGCGTACGTGTCGCAGCCTCCAGAACCTCATATACATTCTCAGGCTCACGCAGACAGGAGACCGCATCTTCGTGTTTCGTTTCCTCGGGCACAGGTAATTCCTCCTTAACTGCCACCGGTTCTGAAACCGGTTCGGTGTTTTCGCTTGACTGATTCTGGGGGGGGGGCGATACGTTTCCCTGTTCCCAGTGACGTTTTCGATAGGCTGTCACGACGCTGGTGGCAATGCCAAATTCATCGGCAATTTCGCCGTCTTTCCTTCCGTCGAGCCAGAGTAAACGCCCAAACTCTGTATCCCATTTAGGCTTTCTCACTTTTTTGATTTCCTTTCTCATCCTTCTGGCTGTACATCCAACTCCGGCGGGAGACGGTCTGCGATGTCCTTCAAGCAGAATATAGTCGCAGGTCTTGGTCGTCTTTCCATAGTAAATGCAAGTCAGGCAATACGGCTCGTGGTATTCATCCGCCATATCAGCACTCGTTTTAACCACGCAGCCGCCGGCGCACATGATCAGAGACGCAGGCAATGAACTCACCGTTGGTGGGTCTTCCCTTGCCAGGACTGACCGTGTTGCCGAAATACTTCCCGATGACTTCTATATTTCCTCTGTCCCAGGCGAGCTCGATTGCGTGCCGAATAGCCCGTTCCGTTTTGCTCTGGGTGGAACCAAAGGTCTCGGCCACCATGCAGTAAAGACCGCTCGTAATTTTATTGATGAGATTCCGATTCTCAACAACGAGCCGAATGGCTTCAACATTGTACTGGTAACCCAGGACATGCTGGGGCATACCCAACTCACGAAGGATCCGACCAATCTCCCCTTCAACGTCGAGGGGTACTTCCGGCTGCGCAGCGCCTTCCAGGAACATCCGGATCTCCGCCATCGCGGATTCGTAGGTGCCGGGATCGCTGGCAACCATCGCCCGCATCACGGCATTCAGTTTTCTTTCCAGTGTAGTCACTTTTTATCTCCTCCTTACTTATCGATGTGCCGGACCTCACCGGTGATCCGGTGCTTAACGATCATCGAATGCGTCAGGTCCTGGATAACCACCCAGGTCAGCTTGTTCAGACCATTGCTTTCGAGGACCTTTGCCTGGGCCTTGGTCGGGGATGCGTTTTTCTGTGCCATCAGCGTGCACCTCCGATCTGATAGCCAAACGCAGCTGCGTCGCCGGCAATGAAGGCCATTCCGACCACCGTATGCATCAGGCCGAGCAATGTCATGGCCATCAGAGCGCCGGCACTCAGCACCAGGCCGAAGGCCAGGGCGACCTTCCTGCGGCGTCGGGCAAAGTCTGCCCGGCTGGCCTCCTCTTTTTCCTCGCGCATCCGTCTGGCGATCTCCGCCTCTTCCTTCCGCCTGGCTTCCTCAGTTGCCTGCCGCTCTTTGACGCGGCGGTTCTGACGTTCGAAGTCAGCGGTATCCCCGTCGATCACGACGGTCCTGCAGCCGCCCTCGGTCTTGCGGGCGATCAGAATATCGTTGTCACTCATGTTTCTCTCTCCTTCTTAGTTGTAGGGTCCGCTCCAGCCTTTTGCGGCCTGCTCTTCGATCCAGCGTTCCAGACCCTTGGCAGAAACCAGAAGCCGCTTTCCGACCTGGATCGTCGGGAATCCCTTGCTCCTGACAAGCTCGTACATTTTTGATTTACTGATTCCGATTATCTCAGCCGCCTCCGGGACGCTGAGAGTCAGTTTTGCCATGGCTCTTGCTCCTTTCTGGATAATGTTGCCGTCCGTTTTGTTGGGCTCCTTGGATGAAATGCGAATATCTCAGAAGCCTGCAAGCTGATCAAACAGCTTTTGTGCATGAATCCGAACAGTCTCCAAGCTGTCATAAGCTTCGGGCGGAATGATGTCTCCGATCATGTAACGGGCACTTTTGTTATAGCGTTGATAGCTGGCCAGCCAACAGGCATTCGCTAGGTGTAGAAGCTCCAGCTGCCTTCTGGGATATTCAGAATTACCGCAAGCGTTTTCAAATTCTCGTTTTGCCCGCTTTTCAGCCAAGCGAAGATCCTCCAACGAAGATCTTACTCTGTTGCCACAGCAGGAGCAGTACTTGCCAACTACTGAAGCGCCACACTTGGTGCAAAACATTAGCTTTCACCTCCTCCTAATTCGTCATTTTTACCCGCTTAGTTCATATCTTTGAACTTATGTTGCAAAAAAATAGACCGGGATTTCGCGATCCTCGATTGCCAGAACTTCACATGCCTTTGCGATTTCGGTCTGTTTCCACCCTACTTTTCCATTCAATTTCAGAGAAATAGTACGCTCTGACAAACCCATTCGTTCTGCAAAGTTGCTCTGCGTACCCACTTTTTCAACAATGCGACCTAACAGTTTAGAATAGTTGTACGGCATTTTTTCACCCCCCTTTGTTCAACGTTCTTGAACTACTCATAGTATATACAATCCTAAATCGTTTGTCAATACAAAAGTTCAAAGAAATGAATTATTTTTGAAATCGCTATTGAACTTTAGTTCAAATTATGGTATTGTATACGCAGGAGGGATATAATATGAAAGTCTCAAACACTTCTTCGCGGTTAAATGAGCTCATGCGAGAACGCGGTATTCGGCAAATCGATATACTTAACGCTGCAAAGCCTTTCTGCGACCGGTATAACATCAGATTAGGAAAAAATGACCTAAGCCAATATGTCAACGGAAAAGTTGAACCCAAGCAGGAGAAATTAACCATTTTAGGGTTGGCTCTCAACGTAAGTGAAACTTGGCTGATGGGTTACGACGTTTCCCCCGCCCGGAGTGACGGTTTAGCTTTGCCTGCCAACATCATCCCCATGCCCGAGATGCGCAAGATCCCCTTGGTTGGATCCATCGCTTGCGGCGCGCCTATCCTGGCCGAGGAGCATATTGAAGGCCATGTAGATATCCCATCCAACATCCATGCAGACTTTGCACTTACCTGCAAGGGTGACAGCATGATCAACGCTCGGATATTCGACGGTGATGTGGTATACATCCGTCAACAGGACACCGTGGAAAATGGCGAGATTGCTGCCGTGTTGATTGACAGCGAAGCTACACTAAAACGCGTTCGTCTGCACGATGATCGCATCATCCTGGAACCTGCGAATCCCTTGTATGATCCATTGGTATTCAGGGGTGAAGAAATGAACGATGTTCGAATCCTAGGTAAAGCTGTAGCTTTTACGAGCATTGTTCACTGATGCACATGCCGCGGAAGTCTTTAACTTTCTGAAGCAAGATGTAAAAAATACCCGACCTATTGGACAGAGCGAAAATGGATTGATTTTAACATGTAATTCACTGGTTGATCCCAGAAATATAGAAAAGAGGAATTTATTATGAAAGAGTACAAAACTGTAGCGGGTCCCCAAGTAATTGAAGTCAAGAAAGGTGATACCCAGTCGGCCTTTAACCTTTTTGCTGACATCATGAATGAGCAGGCAAAGCACGGCTGGCACTACCACTCTATGGAAACCATTACCGTCACCGAAAAACCCGGCTGTTTTTCCCAGCCCTCCCCCATGTATTATTACATGCTGATTTTCGAGCGTGATGTCTAACTCATACCCAAGCAACGATCCGCGCAGTTGGTTTTATAAGCGCACATATACTCGGCCGCACATAAACTTCAAATTGACATGCATCAATGTCCTAACAATAATTGTTGCTATGGCCATTCTGTTTGCACTCTGTTATGAGTACTTTTCTTTGTCTGCTACAGCAAGCATTTTGTTGACATTGCTTGTTCTCTTCGGATATTGCTTGCTGCGCCTGAAGCGAATCGTTATATGGTGCGTAGAATGCTACCAACGTTTTGCCCCTATTTCCGTACGCTGCATGTGCCGATTCGAGCCCAGTTGCTCCGAGTACATGATTCTTGCTGTAACCAAACACGGCCCCTTCAAAGGAATTTGCAAAGGCTTCCATCGACTCTGGCGCTGCTCTCACAAGGGTGGCGGCTTCGACTATCCATAGGATGTGCCATTCATTCAGTACTGAAGCAAAACGCTTGAAGTTTCATCAATAAATAAAAAACACCCCGGTGCGCCAACACCAGGGTGTCTCCCCTCGAAACGCGCCAACGCCACGAGGGTCACACAGAAAACCCATCCGTCACCACAACATAGGGGCATTCTGTCCTTTTATACTAGCAGATTTGCCCCGGAAAGGCAAGGCAAAATTATGGCTCGTAAAGCAGCAGCCGGCACCGGCACCATCCGCAAAAAGTCCGTTACCCGGAACGGCAAGGAATACACCTACTGGGAAGCCCGATACACCGAAGGATATGACCCCGGCACCGGCAAGCAGATCCAGCGCAGCATCACCGGAAAAACACAAAAAGAAGTGGCCCAAAAGCTGAAATCTGTCACCGCATCGATAGACTCCAGAACATATACCCCACCGACCAAATTGACCGTCGGTCAATGGCTGGATATTTGGGCGGAAGAATATCTGGTCGGGATCAAACCGCTGACTGCCTCATCCTACAAAACCGCCGTCAATATCCACCTCAAGCCGGGACTTGGCGCCATCAAGCTGGAGGCCCTTGATTCTCACACCATTCAGAATTTCTACAACAGCCTGACAAGCAAGAAACAATTATCCCCGAAAACAATCAAAAACATCCACGGTGTTCTCCACAGAGCGCTGGAGAAGGCCGTGGCAAATAAATACATGGCTTTCAATCCCGCAGATTCCTGCGAACTTCCGCGGATAGAAAAGAAAGAGATTCAGCCACTCGATGAAGACCAGATCAGCGCCTTCCTGAAGGCCATCAAAGGACACAAATTTGAAGACCTGTTAATCATCACCCTGTTTACCGGAATGCGGGAGGGCGAAGCCCTTGGCCTGACATGGGATTGCGTCGACATGGCCAGAGGAACCATTGTGATAAACAAGCAGCTGCAGCCGACAAAGGGATCCCGGGGTATATATACACTGGTCCCCACCAAGAACAACAAAGGCCGCACACTGACCATCGCTCCATCCGTGATATCCGTGTTGAAACGCGTGAAGCATCATCAGCTGGAAAACCGGCTCAAATATGGCGAGTGCTGGTTCAACAGCGGTTTTGTTTTTACAGATGAGCTCGGCAACCACTTGAAACACGTGACTGTCTATAAATCATTCAAGCGAATCGTCGCAGAGCTTGGCTGGCCCGATGTCCGGTTCCACGATCTGCGCCATTCTTACGCTGTAGCATCCATCAAATCCGGGGATGACATCAAAACGGTCCAGGAAAATCTGGGTCACGCTACCGCATCGTTCACCCTGGACGTTTACGGCCATGTAACAGAGCAAATGAAACGCGACAGCGCCGCCCGCATGGAGCAGTTTATCAAGACGGTGAACCTCTGAAAACGCATAAGGGAAAACCGAAGGGAAAACTTTTTCCTCTCCCCTGCCACAATTCCTAAAAGTGCAACCTCAAACAGTACAAAACATCCTGAAAGCAAAGAAAAACCCCGGAACCTGTAACAGTTCCGGGGTTTTCATTCTGGCGGAGAAGGAGGGATTTGAACCCTCGATACCCTTTTGGGGTATACACGATTTCCAATCGTGCGCGCTCGGCCAGCTACGCGACTTCTCCATACCGTTATTTGTTTCCGTCAGTTCCAACCGACTTGCATATAATACACCATCATTCCTGATTTGTCAACCCCTATTTTACAAATTTTTTATTTTTTTATTTTGGGGACAATGGGCGGCAAAACAGAGAGCAGTTAAGCGTTGCCAAGTGCTTCCAGCTTCTGCTTGCTGATGATCTCGATGGTGCCGCGAGTCAGTGCGATCATACCTTCATTCTGGAAATAGCGGAGCATGCGCGTGACAACCTCACGGGCGGTACCCAAATGGTTCGCGATCTTTTCGTGGGTGATCTTCAGCACCGGGGAATCTTCCAGCACAGATTCCTCCAGCAAAAACGCGGCCAGACGCTTGTCGAAGCTCTTCCACATAATCTGTTCCATCAGCCACATCAGTTCTGAGAAATTGCTGCTGAGCAGATTCCGGGAATAATTAGACACAGCCAGTGACTCGTCAATCAAATTCTTAAACAGACAGGCAGGGATGCTCCAGAACTCCGTATCCTTTTCCGCCTCAATCATCATGTTGAACTGTAGGTCGGGCATCACGCAGGAGGCGCTGAGCAGGCTGACATCATACTCAAACAGACGGCTGATGGTGATCTCTCTGCCGTCTTCGGACAGAATGTAGGCCCGCAGCTGTCCTGTGCGGACGATGACAAGACCGAGGCACTCGGCGCTGCTGTCGTGGATGTGCGTACCTTTTTTCACTTTCCTGAATTCAATGGTCTGGGTGATTCTGTTCTGCTGCTCGGCAGTCAGTTTGTCCCAGATGGGCAGATATCCGGAATACTCCATATCCATGCCTCCTTTGCTTACCAACAGTATAGTTTCATTTGTGTCCGAAGTCAAATAAAAAATCCGGGGCTGATTATCCCTTGCCCTTTTGGACCTGGGGGCTTATAATGAAAGAAAAAAGAAAGAGAGACATCTACTATGGAGATACTGGTCATAAACGGCAGTCCCAAAGGAAAAAACTCTGTGACGCTGCAGACGGTTAATTATTTGCAGATCCTGCATCCGGAACATCATTTTGAGGTCCTCCATGCGGGACAGTCCATCAAAGCTTTGGAGAAGGACTTTTCCCCGGCTATTGCAGCCATCAAGAAGGCGGATATACTGCTGTTTTCCTATCCGGTCTATACCTTTATTGCCCCCAGCCAGCTGCATCGGTTCATTGAGCTACTGAAGGCAGCGAAACTGGACCTGTCCGGCAAGTACGCTTCCCAGATTTCCACGTCGAAACACTTTTATGACATGACGGCCCACAGCTACATTCAGGATAACTGCGCCGACCTGGGTCTGCGCTTCATTCGGGGCCTTTCTGCAGACATGGATGATCTGACCACGAAAAAGGGTCAGCAGGAGGCAGTCAGCTTTTTTGATTATCTCTGCTGGTCCGTAGAGCAGGGCATTTTCGAAACCTTCCCCAAGCCTGTCCCTTCAGCAGCGGCGCTGCCAGTCAGCGTTCCGGAATCCACCGCTGCAGAAAAAAACGGCGATGTTGTGATTGTGGCGGATCTGGGCGATGAGGACGTACAGCTTCAGCGTATGATCGAGCGTTTCCGCGCCGTTCTGCCCAGAAAGACACGTGTCGTCAACATCCGCGAGTATCCCTTCCGCGGCGGCTGTCTTGGATGCTTCAACTGCGCTGTGTCCGGAAAATGTATCTATAAGGATGGGTTTGACGATTATCTGAGAAATCAGATCCAGACTGCCGAATCCATCGTCTATGCCTTTACCATCCGGGATCATTCCATGGGTGCCCGCTTCAAGCTGTACGACGACCGCCAGTTCTGCAATGGCCACAGGACTGTGACCATCGGCATGAGTGTGGGATATCTGATCAGCGGCAATCTGAGCTGTGAGCAGAATCTGCAGACGATCATCGAGGCCCGGGCGCAGGTCGGATCCAATCATCTTGCCGGCATTGCCACCGATACCCAGGACCCCGACCATGCCATTGATCAACTGTGTGCCCGTCTGAACTATGCTCTGGAGCACCGCTATCTGCCTCCCCAGAACTTCTACGGCATCGGCGGCATGAAGGTGTTCCGGGATCTGATCTGGCTGATGCAGGGCATGATGAAGGCAGATCATAAATTCTACAAATCCCACGGCCAGTATGATTTCCCCCAGAAGCAGTGGCCCAGGATGCTTGCCATGTATGCTGTGGGCGCGATGCTGTCCAGCCGGAAACTGAAAGCGAAGATGGGAAGTGCCATGACCGACGGCATGCTGATGCCCTACAATAAGGTACTTGAACAGGCAAGAAAAGAAAAGGCAGGCTGATCCCGGTCTGAATTAATGAGATCAGTATCCGATGGACAGTTCGCGATTAAAATGCCCCCGCTCAAATGAGCGGGGGCATTTTGGCGGAGAGAGTGGGATTCGAACCCACGGTGGGTTGCCCCATCACCAGTTTTCAAGACTGGCTCCTTAAACCGCTCGGACATCTCTCCATTGGGGTAAATGATATCATTTTGTGTTTGAAAAGTCAAGTCGGATTACGCGCCATGCTTCACACAGACGCTCGGCGGACCAGCCTGCATTGGCAGGAGAGGTGGAGGGAAGACAGATGGCATCCCGGCCGGTTTGTCCGCGCAGATGCCGGTCATAGTATTTCAGCGCAGTCTTTCCGTTTATATAGATTGCTCTGATATCACACTGATCCAGAATACAGCTCAGATCATTTGGAACAACATTGCGGATCGAACTGTCGGAACTTCCGGTGATCTCGCAGGATGCGATCACATCCCACAGGGCAATGCCGGACGACAGCAGCAATGATTTCTTCTCAGCTATGGAGCGGGGAACTTCCTGTTCCATGACTGCTGCGATCACCTTCCAGAATCTGTTTTGAGGGTGACCATAGAAGAAATGCTCCTCGCGGGACTTGACGGATGGAAAACTGCCCAGGATGAGGACTCTGGAATTGCAGTCGAAAACAGGTTCGATTGGGTGGTCGATCATGATAATACCTCCGCGACACTTCTAAGACACCGGTTTCGTCTTAACCGCAATGGCTGTGTTTTTTCAGTAGCGGATTTCCCAGGTTACCGCCTTCTTGCAAGATCATGATAGCATGGACATTACCTGCTGCCAATACCCAATTTGAAATCGCTTTGTGTTTTGCCTACGCAATAAACTACGCAACGCTTCAAAACACCCGCAACCAACCCCTAAGTCATTAGCAACCCCGTTAGCAATACGGCTTTTTGTTAGCATTTTGGTGTGCGAATGCGAAAACTAGTTCGATTAAAGAGAACGGGTACAATTCGAAAATGAAGGCAGATTTCCGAAAAGAAAAAATCGTCCCAGAAATATATCTGAGACGATTTTTCAATGGCGGAGTGAGAGGGATTTGAACCCTCGCGCGGCTTTTGACCGCCTACTCCCTTAGCAGGGGAGCCCCTTCGGCCTCTTGGGTATCACTCCGAATCAAAAGAACATTATTTAATGCTTACCTGTGGTATTTTAGCACAAGCAAAACAGTTTGTCAAGGATAATTTCCATGGGAATTCAAAATAATGGAATAGAGCAAATACTTGACAATCTGCCCGGATCCCTTATAATAACGGAAGAAAGGATGTGACACTATGGCAGTCAGACTCAATGAAGATAAGGAAATGGTGCAATCAATCCGGGAAGGCCTCAAGCGCACCGGAGGATATTGCCCCTGCCGGCTGGAACGGACGGAAGAGAACAAGTGCATCTGCAAGGAATTCCGGGATCAGATCGCGGATCCGGAGTTTAAGGGATTCTGTCATTGTATGCTGTATTATAAGGATTAAAACTTTTTTCAAAAATTTTGAAAAAAGTTGTTGACAAATCGCGAAGGACATGTTAATATATTCAAGCGTTGAGCGACAGAGCTCAGCAGCAAGAGAATAGAGATGGGCGAGTGGTGGAATTGGTAGACTCGCTAGATTCAGGTTCTAGTGTTCACTGCGGACGTGCGGGTTCAAGTCCCGCC
>JAGAUY010000055.1 GCA_017620525.1 Oscillospiraceae bacterium
GCCTTGTCATTCGCCTTGCCGGCGATGATGACCTCGGTGCATTCTTCGCCCACCTTTTTCAGGATCTTGTCGATGCCCTTTTCGAAGAGATAGGTGGTGTAGGAGCCTTCGGGACGCTGGGCATTCCGGTCCTGAAGCATATCATAGAGTCCCTGAAGGCTGAATTCCTGACGTTCGCCGCTCTGCCAGACCGGCTTTGTGAAGCACGAATCACTGCCCAGATGGCAGGCGGGGCCGTCCTTTTCCACCATCACCACCAGCGCGTCGTTGTCACAGTCGGCGGTGATGGAGACAATGTGCTGGTAGTTTCCGCTGGTCTCACCCTTGAGCCACAGCTCCTGACGGGAGCGGCTCCAGAAGCAGGTCAGGCCCTTCTCCATGGAAACAGCGAGACTATCACGGTTCATGTAGGCGACGGTCAGGACTTTTTTGGAAACCGCATCCACAACCACCGCAGGGATCAGGCCCTTTTCGTCAAATTTCAGTTCGTCGATATTCAGCATGGTCAAATCCTCACAATGATGTCATTATTTTGCAGTTCCCGCTTCAGGTCGGGGATGGCAATCTGCCCGAAGTGGAACACGGAAGCGGCCAGTCCCGCGTCGATATCCGGGATGGCTTTGAACAGCTCCACGAAATGGGCCATGGAACCGGCGCCGCCGGAAGCAATGACGGGAACATTCACCGCGTCGCAGACGGCCCGGAGCATATCCAGATCGAAGCCCTGCTTGACACCGTCGGTGTCGATGGAATTGACCACCACTTCGCCGGCGCCCAGGGCTACGCCCTGCTTGATCCAACCGATGGCTTCCATACCGGTGTCTTCCCGGCCGCCCTTGGCGAACACCCGGAATTCCCCGTCCACCCGCTTGATGTCGGCGGACAGGACCACGCACTGATTGCCGTATTTCCGGGCGGCATCCCGGATCAGCATGGGATTGCGGATGGCGCCGGAATTGACGCTGACTTTGTCCGCGCCGCATTTTAAGACCCGGTCAAAATCCTCCACGGTGTTGATGCCGCCGCCGACGGTCAGGGGGATGAAAATCTGGGAGGCTACCCGGCAAAGGATATCCGTAAAGAGCTTCCGCCCTTCAAAGGAGGCGGTGATGTCGTAGAACACCAGCTCATCGGCGCCGCTGGTGGAGTAGAGGGAGGCCAGCGCCACAGGATCGGAGACGTCGGACAGCCCCTGGAAATTGGTGCCCTTGACCACCCGGCCGTTTTTGATATCCAGGCAGGGGATGATGCGTTTTGTGATCATTTTGCCACCTCCAGTGCGTCCTTCAGATCGATGGCACCGGTGTAATAGGCCTTGCCGATGATGGCGCCGTAGAGATCCATCTGCCGCAGCTGGCGGATATCTTCCATGGTGGACACACCGCCGGAGGCCGTGATGTCCATGGCGTATTTCCGGGAAAGCTCCCTGTACAGCGCCAGATTGGTGCCTCTCATGGCGCCGTCGCGGGAAATATCGGTGCAGATGACATTTTTGATGCCGATGGATTCCATTTTGCGCAGGAAGTCATCCAGCGTCAGCTGGGATGTTTCCAGCCAGCCCCTGATGGCAATGAAGCCGTCCTTTACATCCGCACCCACAGCGATTTTTTCGCCGTATTTTCCGGCGGCTTCCCGGAGGAAAGTTTCGTCTTTTACGGCGGCGGTGCCCAGGATTACCTGGGAGACACCGGCATTCAGGTAACGATCCACCGTTTCCATGCTGCGGATGCCTCCGCCGATCTCCACAAACAGGCCGGTCTCCTTCGCCACCTGTTCCACAATTTCAATGTTGGGAGTAGTACCGTCCCGGGCACCTTCCAGATCCACCATGTGGATGTAGCCTGCGCCGCAGCGTTCAAAATCCCGGGCAATCTCAATGGGATTGTCGCTGTAGACGGTCATATTGTCATAGTCGCCCTTGTAAAGCCGGACGGCTTTCTTGTCGTATAAATCAATGGCGGGAAGCAGGATCATGTTTTTTCCTCCTCGCAGAAGGCTTTCAGGATGGCAAGTCCCACGTCGCCGCTTTTTTCCGGATGGAACTGGCAGCCGCAGACATTGCCCCGTTCCACAGCGGCGGTGAGTTCTGCGCCGTATTCAGCGGCGGCGATGACCGAGTCGGCGCAGTCTGCGGCATAGTAGGAGTGGACGAAGTAAACAAAGTCCCCGTCTTTGATATACCGCAGCAGATTGCTGCCGCGCTTGAAGCGCAGCGCGTTCCAGCCGATGTGGGGGATTTTCAGTTCGGCGGGGATGACACCCGCCATGGGAACCACGGAGCCTTTCAGCAGACCGAGACCCTCGTGTTCGCCGTATTCATAGCTTTTCTCGAACAGCATCTGCATACCAAGACAGATGCCCATGATGGGCTTTCCCGCAGCTGCCTGTTCCTTGATGACGGCATCCAGACCGCTGTCGCGGAGCTTCTTCGCCGCGTCGGCAAAGGCGCCGACACCGGGAAGGATCAGTTTGTCGGCGCTTTCGATAATGGAAACATCGGAAGTGACGGTCACATCCGCGCCGATCTTTTCCAGAGAAGAGCGGAGGGAAAAGAGATTTCCCACGCCGTAGTCAATGACTGCGATCATTACAGCATCCCCTTTGTGGAAGGAATTTCACCCGCGAAATCCGGGTCGATCCGGACTGCGGCCTTCAGGCTCCGGGCAACGGACTTGAAGGCGCCTTCGATGATGTGGTGGGAATTCCGGCCTGCCAGCTGCCGGATGTGCAGCGTCAGTCCCGCGTTCTGGGCAAAAGCAATCCAGAATTCCTGGTCCAGCTCCGTGTCAAAATCGCCTACCTTCTGGGTGGGAATCTCCAGAGCGTAGTGGCAGCCGCCCCGGCCGGAGATGTCCACAGCGGAGAGGATCAGCGCCTCATCCATGGGCAGTGTGATGTCGCCGTAGCGGACGATGCCCTTCTTGTCCCCCAGGGCCTGGGCGAAGGCCTTGCCGAGGCAGATGCCGATGTCTTCGACGGTGTGATGATCATCCACATAGGTGTCGCCTGTGCAGGAGACATTCAGGTCAAACCGGCCATGGCGGGCAAAGAGGGTCAGCATATGGTCCAGAAAACCGCAGCCGGTCCTGCACACGCTGATGCCGGTGCCGTCCAGATTCAGCTGCAGGGAAATATCGGTTTCCGCGGTGGTGCGTCTGATCTCAGCGTTTCTCATAAAGTCTGTTCCTCCAGAATATCCTTGATGGCTCCGATCAGAGCCTGCATCTGCTCCATCGTGCCGATGGTGATGCGGTTGTAATCTTTGATCCGCTCTTTGGTGAAGTGCCGTACCAGAATGCCCCGCTTTTTCAGCTCCACATACAGCTTTCCACCGTCGATCCGTTCCGTCTTGGCGAAGACAAAATTGGCCATGGAAGGAAGTACGTCGAATCCCAGAGCCTGAAGCTGTCCGGTGGTCCATTCCCGGTTTTCCATGATGACGCGGCAGTTTGCCATATAGTAGTCGTTTTCCACCAGTGCGGCACAGCCTGCAAATTCGGTCATGCGGTTGACATTGTAGGGATTGGTGGAATAGCGGATGGTATTCAGGTCGGCGATGAGATCTTCGCTTCCGATGCCGAACCCCAGCCGGGCTCCTGCCATGGAACGGGATTTGGAGAACGTCATGGTGACCAGCAGATTGTCATATTTACTGACCAGCTGTACCGCGCTTTCGCCGCCGAAATCCACGTAAGCTTCGTCGATGATAACCACATGATCCGGATTGCTCCTTACAATCTTCTCAATCTGCCCGAGGGACAGGCAAAGACCGGTGGGGGCATTGGGATTGGCGATGACGATGGTCTTGTTCAGGTTTACATAATCATCGGGATCGATTGAGAAATCCGCCTTCAGGGGGATCTGCTCATAGGGGATTCCGTTCAGTTGGGCAAAGACCGGATAAAAGCCATAGGTGATGTCGGGGAATGCGATTTCGTCGGCAAAGGCCATAAAGGCGAAATTCAGCACTTCGTCGGAACCGTTGACTGCGATGACCTGACTGGGCTTCACACCGTAGATTTCTGCCAGCTTTGTCCGCAGGGCGGTGCTTTCCGGGTCGGAGTAGAGCTGCAGTCTGCCGCACTGCTCCATCACCGCCTTCTCCACCCCGGGGGAGGGCGGGAAGGGGGATTCGTTGGTATTCAGCTTCACATACTGCATATCCTTCGGCTGCTCACCGGGGGTATAGGGCGTCAGAGAAGCGTATTTTTCGGTAAAATAACGACTCATAATCAATCCTCAAATCGGATGGCGGCGCTTTTGGCGTGGGCCTGGAGGCCTTCCTTGTTTGCAAAATAGGCTACCTTGCCGGCAACCTTGGAAAGGGCATCGGCGGTGTAATAGGTAAACTGGGACTTCTTCACGAAGTCATCCACGCTCAGCGGCGAGGAGAACCGGGCGGTGCCGGAGGTGGGCAGGGTATGGTTGGGGCCGGCGAAGTAGTCGCCCAGCGCTTCGGGGCAGTGCTTGCCCATGAAGATGGAACCTGCGTGCTTCACGCTGTCCAGATAATCAAAGGGATTGTCCACGCACAGCTCCAGATGCTCCGGTGCGATCTCGTTGGCAATGCCGATGGCCAGCTTCAGGTTTTCGGCCACGATGATTTTGCCGTTCCTGTCGATGGATGCCCGCGCAATTTCCGCCCGGGGAAGCTCCGGGATCTGGAGTTCCAGCTCTGCGCTGACCTTTTCGGCGAATTCCCGATCATCGGTAACCAGTACGGCGCTGGCCATCCGGTCATGCTCCGCCTGACTCAGCAGGTCCGCGGCAACGAACCGGGGGTTGGCAGAGGCATCAGCCACCACGAGGATCTCGCTGGGGCCGGCAATCATGTCGAT
This sequence comes from Oscillospiraceae bacterium, assembly GCA_017620525.1. Lineage (GTDB taxonomy): Bacteria > Bacillota > Clostridia > Oscillospirales > Oscillospiraceae > Faecousia. The sequence continues at coordinate 4,839 of JAGAUY010000055.1, forward strand.
GGCGACCCGGCCGAAGACCTGCTTTTTGGCTTCTGCCACATAAGCATTGCCGGGACCGACGATCTTGTCCACCTGCGGTACGCTCTGGGTGCCGTAGGCCAGGGCGGCCACGGCCTGGGCGCCGCCTGCTTTGAAAATCTGATCCACACCGGCGATCTTTGCGGCGGCGAGGATGACGGGGTTGATCTTGCCGTCCGGGCCGGGAGGCGTGACCATGACGATGGTCGTGCAGCCGGCGATCTTCGCGGGGATGGAATCCATCAGCACCGTGGAAGGGTAGGCGGCGGTGCCGCCGGGGACATAGAGACCCACCCGCTCGATGGGTGTGATCTTCTGACCCATGACCACACCGTCACGGTTGATGACGAAGGAATTGCGGACCTGCTTTTCGTGGAAGAAGCGGATGTTGGCGGCAGCTTCTTTCAGAATGTCCAGAAACTCCGGCTCCACCGCGGCGAAGGCTTCGTCGATCTCTGCCTGGCTGACCTCCAGAGACTGCAGCTTTGCTTTGTCGAATTTTGCGGCATATTCATAGAGTGCCGCGTCGCCGTTTTCGCGGACATTGGCGATGATCTCTGCGACCACACCTTCTACATTGGCGGCGATATTTTCGCGGGCGAAGATCTCGGAATTGGGGACATCGCCGTAGTTCATAATCTTAATCATGTTGCTTCACCTGTTCTTTCAGGGATTGTTGGATTCTCTCGATCTGGGTGCGCTTAAACTGGAAGCCTGCCTTGTTGGCGATGAGCCGGGCGGAGATGGGGACGATGGTTTCCACCACTTCCAGATTGTTTTCTTTCAGCGTGGTGCCGGTTTCCACGATGTCCACGATTACATCGGACAGGCCCAGAATCGGCGCAATCTCGATGGAGCCGTTGAGTTTGATGATGTCGATCTGCCGGCCCAGCCGTGCGTAGTGGTCCGCGGCGATGCCGGTGAATTTGGTGGCCACCCGGAGGGTCCGCTTGCCGTCATCCCGGAATCCTGCGGGAGCCGCTACTGCCATGCGGCATTTGCCCAGTTCCAGATCCAGCAGCTCGTAGATATCCGGCTCGTATTCCAGCAGGATGTCCTTGCCAGCGACGCCGATGTCCGCGGCTCCCCGCTCCACATAGATCGCCACATCCGAGGGCTTCACCCAGAAATAGCGGACCTGCTTTTCGGTGTTTTCGAAGATCAGCTTCCGGTTGGTTTCCCGGATGGAGGGGCATTCAAATCCTGCCGCTTCGAACATGGAATAGACCTTCTCACCCAGACGGCCCTTGGGCAGCGCGATGTTCAGCATACGCCCGCCTCCTTTCTCAGGTCGACCAGCTCCCGATAGCGCAGCTTCGGGGGGACGGCTTTCTGGGAACTGACGGTTTTGCCGGATTCGATCAGTTCCCGCGCCGTTTCGGCCACAGCTGCGGTGGCTGTTTCGGAATCGTACAGAAGCAGCACATCCACGTCGTATTCGCTCTTCGGTGCCGGCAGCTGCTCCAGCAGATCCAGATACAGTGCAAAACCGATGGCGCCGGACCTGCGCTCCATTTTCTGCATCAGCTTGTCATATTGTCCGCCGGCCAGCACACCTTCGCAGATGCCGCTGAGGAAACCGTTGAAGACGATTCCGTTGTAGTAGCTCATGTTGTTGACCACGGAAAAATCAAAAATGATCCGCTCGCTGAAGGGGGTTGTGTCCAGCAGGGCGGACAATTCCTTCAGTTCCTGCAGCGGCTTCGCGGCGAAATCACCGCAGAGGGCTTCCAGCTGCGCCAGTACCTGATCGCGCTGGCCGTAGGTGGAAACAAAACCGGTGAGGATCTGCTCCGAAGCGGGGGAAATGCCATATTCCCGGCAGAGCCGGATCAGATCGTGGGCGTTCTTACCGGCGATGAAGCCGGTGGCGGCCTGCCGGAAACCGGGGGCGGGGCAGATCCGGTCCAGAACAGCTGCCAGAATACCCAGGTGGGAGATCTGAAGGATGAATTCCTCCGAGATCAGCGCCAGACTCTGGGCTGCCAGGAAAACGGTCTCGCAGATGTCGTACAGGTCGATGTCGCCGATGCACTCCAGGCCTGCCTGCATGATCTCCTTGTACTGCCGGGTGCTGCCGCAGAGGCGGTAGATGTTTTCATTGTAGCAGACTTTCTGCTTGCACCCGGGCAGGTCCTCGCAGTTTTTGATGATGGACAGGGTTACGTCCGGCTTCAGGGCCATCAGACGGCCGTTAGTGTCGTTGAAGGTGATGATCCGGTCGCTGACCAGGAAATCCTTGTTGCGGATGTAGTATTCGTATTCCTCGAATTTGCTCATCTTATAAGGAGCGTAGCCGTAGCGGCGGTACAGCGACCGCAGGGCAAAAACGGCGCGTTCCTCACTTTTCAAAATAGTCTGATCGATCATAACTTATCTCCGATGCTTTATTACTTTAGCGCGCTAAAGTATCTGTGTCTGTTTATTATACTACAGATATGTCCGATGTCAACCCTTCTGCGCAAAAACAGAGCCGGAGGACAGTTGAAAATACAGCATCCGTTGTGGTATAGTTTAGGCAGTTCCTACAAAAATGAGGTGTGACAATGGCGCGGGACAATAATTACCTGATTCAGGCAGGACAGGCAAAAAAACGGTTTCTGACTTACGATCAGGAAAAGCTGATCGCCAAATTCCGGCTGAAATTCGATACAGACTATCTTTATGTAAACTTATTATGTAAACAATATCGGATTGACCGGAAGACCGGTGATATGGAATACCGCTGCGGCGGCAGCTGGCTGGACGGCAACAGTTTTGAAGAGGTCATGACCGTGCTGGATCTGCTGTGCGACAGCCGGGATGACCGCTGGATCTCCCACCGGTGGAAGAACATGCAGTCCTTCGGACTGCAGTTTCACCAGAATCTGCTGGAAGAGCAGCGGGATCCCATGGCAGAGTATATCGACAGCCATCCGGAGCGGCTTCACGGAGCCTGCCTGGCGCTGGGGGGAGAAGCGCTGAAAGGCGCGGATATCAGCTATGCCATCGAGGTGTTTGACGGCCTGCGGATGGCGGTGCAGTTCTGGCATGGAGACGAGGAATTTGCGCCCCGGCTGCGCTATCTCTGGGATGAAAATGCGGGGCAGTATATCCGCTATGAAACCATGTACTTTGCGGTGAATCTGCTTCTGCGGCGGCTGCGGGAGAATATGGGGGAATAGTTCCGATAAAACAGTATGGCCGCTCCAAACCGGAGCGGCCATTGGTCTTTACTTCATATGAACGTACATATGGGGATAGGACATCTTGATGTCCTGAGCATCGAAGATGTTCTTGACGTTCTGGTTGATGGTGAACATCACGTCCCAGTAATCGTCGGTCTTGGTCCACACGCGCAGGGTATACTCGATGGCGTTCTCGCCGTAGTTGGCGATGGCGGCGAAGGGAGCGGGATCCAGCAGGACCTTGTCGATGGTGCCGGCCTGGATCAGTGCGTCGATGACCTTCTGGGTGGGGACGCAGTATGCGGCACGGATGGCGACGTCCACGCGGCGGGTGCCGGTGGCGGTGTAGTTGACGATGTCGCCGGCCACGACGGTGGAGTTGGGGATGGAGATGATCTTGTTGTCGGGGGTCTGCAGCTTGGTGTAGGTCATGCCGATCTCGGTGACGGTGCCGGAATCAGCACCGATGTCCACATAGTCGCCGGAATGGAAGGGGCGGGTATACAGCAGGGTGAAGCCGCCGATGACATTGGCCAGCATATTCTGCAGAGCCAGGGAGACAGCCAGAGTCAGGACGCTGGCCAGGGCGATGATGCCGGTGACATCGATGCCCAGGGAGGAGGCTACGATCAGACCCAGCAGCAGGTACAGAACCACGCTGGCCAGGGACTTGATGAGGCTGTGCGCGGCTTTTTCCAGCTTGGATGCATTCAGAGCCTTGTTCAAAATGGCCATGACGATGCGGATAACCAGAATGCCGGCTGCCAGAATGATTACAGCGGGCAGCAGCTTGGTCATCGCAATGCTGGCCAGAGAGGCAGCCCACATTTCAATATTGCTTAACATAATGTACAACTCCTTGCAGTAAAAAAATACCGTATCATTATAGCGGGGTTATACGGAATTATCAAGTGGCAATTGCGCAAATAACAGCCCATACCGGGCGGAAAAGTGCATCAGATGTGAATCATGCTGCTTAAAGGCTTCTTAAGAAATCTTCCTCTTTTATCTTAAATTCACCGGTGATATAATAAATTTACCAAGAGAGAAAATCGGAGGTACCCAAATGTACAATATACTCATTTGCGATGATCAGCCGGATATCGTCAGCGCGCTGAAGATCTACCTGTCCCCTGAGGGTTACCGTCTGTTTGAGGCATATACCGGTCAGGAGGCTCTGGAAATTGCCAGACGGGAGGATCTGCATCTGATCCTGCTGGATATCATGATGCCCCATATGGACGGCATCACAGCTACCGCCAGGATCCGTGAGTTTTCCAATGTTCCGATCATCCTGCTCACTGCCAAGTCTGAGACGGAAGACAAGGTGCTGGGACTGAATGTCGGCGCAGACGACTATATCACCAAGCCCTTCGTGCCCGTGGAAGTGCTGGCGCGGGTCCGCAGCCAGCTGCGCCGTTACGCCCAGCTGGGCAGCCGGCAGGCACAGGATCCCGGTCAGCTGACCATCGGCGCCATTACGCTGGATGACCGGACCAAGTCCGTCACGGTGGAGGGGGAGAACGTGGCGCTGACACCCACGGAGTACTCCATCCTTCATCTGCTGATGTCCAATCCCGGCAGGGTCTACTCCACCAAGGCGCTCTATGAAGCCGTATGGCAGGAGGCGGCGCTGGGCAGCGAAGGCGCTGTGGCAGTGCATATCCGCCATCTGCGGGAAAAGATCGAAATCAATCCTTCCGAACCCCGGTATCTGAAAGTGGTCTGGGGCCAGGGCTACAAAATGGAAGGGGGAACGTGATCGGTGAGACACAGTATCGCAGTTAAGTTCATCGCATTTACGCTGTGCGTTCTGAGTCTGGTGACAGCGGCGGGCAGCGGCGCGGGCATCATCCTGACGGAAGGATACGGCCTGTACAGCGATACGCTGGAAAACAGGCAGCGGGACAGGATGGAACTGATCGCCAATGAGCTGGCCTGGTACTATGCCCAGCAGCATGCGGCAGAGAGCTATGGTAATTGTCCCCAGGATATCCTGATGGAGCTGTATGATTCCTATTATGCCAACCGCCTGGGCGACCGGTATGCGGTGGAGGTGTATCAGGAAGGAGAGCTGGTCAGTACCGTCAACGACAAGGATCGCTACGAGATGCGCCGGATGGAGATCGTCACCAATCCCAGCTATCCCGTCATTACCTCCCAGTATACGGCCGATGAATACGGCCCGCATACAGGCGCGATTGCGGCAACGGTGCCGGACGTGACCGAGGCCGCGGCGGAAACAGCGGAAGATACCGCTGTCCAGTCTGCGTCTGCAGATGTTTCGGCTGCGGCAACCTCGGTTCCGGATCTGAAGCGCAGGGACGACGTGCTGCTCTACAGCAGTGAGCATGCCGATGATGTGTGGGATACCTATGGCAATCACCGCCAGGTGGTGTATACCATGAACTATTATCAGGGCCCGGAGTACCGGGTGGATGTATACCTGGCCACAGGTTCCGGCCTGCTTGCGGAGTTCGGCCTGATGGAGATGCTGTACGGCCATCGCAATGAGTATATTCCGCTGCTGCTGATCAGTCTGCTGCTGTTCGCGGTGACGATGGTGTATCTGTGCGCCGCAGCTGGCCATGCCGGCGCGGGAGAGATCCGCCCCGGCGGACTGAACCGGCTGCCGCTGGACCTGTACCTGCTGATCGCTGCCGGAGGAATCGTACTTCTGATTTTCCCAATGTCCCTGGTAGCGGAAGCGTTCTACGGCTACAACGAACTGGGAGATAATATGCAGCTGTGCCTGCTGATTGTGGGCCTGTGCGCCGGCGGCATTGCCGCGCTGGCGCTGGGATTCCTGTTTGCGCTGGTGGCGCAGATGAAGGCCGGGAGCGGCTACTGGTGGCGCCGCAGCATCATCGGCTTCCTGCTGAGTAAGGTCTCCGGCGCCTGCGCATTTCTGATGCGTGGATGCCGGGCGGTATTCCGGCTGCTTCCCGTGATCTGGCAGTGGCTGCTGGTGGCGGCGGCCATGGCAGGCGCCATCGCGTTGTTCCTGTTTTTGTCCATCGTGACCTATGGCTATGCCCAGCTGATGAGTCTGGCGCTGCTGCTGGCATCCATCCTGGCCGGCATCGCTGTGATCTGCTATGGCGGCTGCTGCTTCGGAACGCTGATGAAGGGGGCCCGGGCCATGGCGCAGGGAGAACTGTATCACCAGATCCCCACCCACTATATGCTGGGTGCTTTCCGGGATTTTGCCAACCAGCTCAACAGCCTGGCCGGCGCGGCTCAGGTCGCTGCGGAGAAGCAGCTGAAATCCGAACGGATGAAGACTGAGCTGATCACCAATGTCTCCCACGACATCAAGACCCCTCTGACCTCTATCATCAATTTTGTGGATCTGCTGAAGAAACCCCACAGTGAGGCGGAACAGTCCCAGTACCTGGATGTGCTGGACCGCCAGAGCCAGCGGCTGAAGAAGCTCATCGACGACCTGATGGAGATGAGCAAGGCCAGTACCGGCAATCTCAGTGTGGAGCTGGGGCAGGTGGACGCGGCGGAGGCAGTGAATCAGGCGCTGGGTGAATTCGCAGATAAGCTGGATGCTGCCCGGCTGACACCCGTATTCCGCCATCCCGAGGAGCCGGTGACCATGACAGCCGACGGCCGTCTGGTGTGGCGGGTGCTAAGCAATCTGCTGAGCAACGCGGTCAAATATGCCCTGCCGGATACCAGGCTGTATATCGATCTGATGGTGCTCCAGGGTAATGCGGTTATCGCCATCAAGAACATTTCCCGGGATCAGCTGAATGTCAATGCCGAGGAGCTGATGGAGCGTTTTGTCCGGGGAGACACCTCCCGCAATACCGAAGGCAGCGGCCTGGGACTGAACATCGCCAAGAGTTTGGTAGAGCTTCAGAAGGGCCAGATGCACCTGATGGTGGACGGCGATCTGTTCAAAGTGACACTGATCTTCCCGTTGGCATAAAATGTTCACAATTTCGACGTATTTTGTTTTCAAATCAGAAACCGGACATTCAAAAATATCAAATAAGATATAACCATGAAAGGCAGCGGAAGCCGTGAGCCGCTTCCTTTCACTCCGTAGATCCTCTTTTCTACCTCTCTTCTTTCCAATCCCTAAGCGAAAGAGCCACCGTCCTGAGACGGTGGCTTTTTCATTGTGTATGCAATAACCCCCGGGACAAAAATCCCGGGGGTCGTGTTTTGCAAACTCAGCCGACGCTGGCGGGCAGCTCCAGTGGAATGGGGATCAGCAGACCATCGAAGATGGTGGCGAAGTCACCCCAGTCCTGCCAGACGTTGTAGCCCTCGGAAGTCCAGGTGAGGGTGATCTTCTCATAGCCGGAGATATCCAGGGAGAAGGCTTCCGGCTTGGTGGTGTCGGTGACATCCCGGAAGACTGCAATCTCCGTGCCGTCGCCGTAGATGGTCAGGGTGGCGGATTCACGGGCATTGTCAGCGGTCAGGCTCTTGGGGAAGGACACGGTGCCGCTGAAGGTCTGATACTTGAAGTTCAGCAGATAAGTGACGGAGCCGCAGCCGACGCTGAAGCTGTGGGAATAGGTGTTGTTGTACTTATCTTCCAGATACTGGTCGGTTTTGTTGGTGTTGCTGACCCACATACCGCCTTCCGTATCGTTCTTGAAGATCTCCATGTCGCCCAGATTGACGGGGATGTGGCTGAGATAGATCTGATGCAGTTCCGTCACAGTGGGGCTGGTGAAGTGTTCCAGACCGGAGGCGGCGAGAGATGCGGCGCTGGTGAAGCTGCCTTCGCCGGCCAGGCGGTAGGACTCGCTGATTACATATGCCTCGAACAGGGTCAGGCAGTTGCTGCGCTCCTCCTGGAGGCGGGATTCATCGGGATAGAGGACGATCTGTCCATCCAGGAAAGAGAGTGCGCCGATGTAGTCGTTGGAACTGTAATAGACCTGCGTTTCTTCAACGATGCGGGAGATGGTGTAGTCATACTCAGCCTGAACACATTTTTCATGGGCGCTGTTCAGTGCGGCATCGTTGGGCAGAACACTGAATGCCTCGGCGAGCAGGGAATAGGCAGTGGGATATTCGTGGTTTTCAATGCAGAATTCCACGGAGGAGAGGATTTCTTCCCGGTAGAGGGTGGTGGCCTCCGCCAGCCGGTCCTGAGCGGTCTGACCGTTTTCAAAATCCGCGCCGGCGATGCGGGAGAAGAGGGCGATTGCCAGGGCATAGTCGCCGTCGGCGAAGGCTTCCTCTGCAGAGGCAAACGTCTCCCGGTATTCATAGACGCTGGAGGCTTGGGCCAGTACGTCATAGACATTTTCGTTGTAAACACCTGCGGCATCGATGTCCCAGAGCGCGGAGGTCAGCTGGTCATAGGTGATCTCACCGTTCAGGTACAGCTGCAGCTGCTCGTCGGCGTAGGAAGTCAGCTCTTCATCAAGCTTTTCGGAGCGGTCGGCGTTACCGTAAATGGACTCGTAATAGATTTCGGCAGCCTTCAGAGAATCTTCGTTTTCCACAGCGTTCATAAACCGGCGGACGGGATTGGTCAGCACCGCGATCAGCACGATGGCAGCCACCAGCGCGGCGCCGGCGCCGCACAGACCGATGATCAGGCCCCTGGACAGGGGCTTGCGTTCCGGAGCGGCAGCGGGAACACCGCCGTCAGAGTAGTAGGAGGCGGGATCGGGAACTGCGGGGATTGGTTCGGAAGATGCGGGGACTTCCGCACAGGGGGTGAAGTCGGAACCGCCGCATTTATGGCAGAAATTGGCGGAATCGTCCAGCACTGCCTGGCAGGCGTTGCACAGTTTCATCGAAAAAACTCCTTTCGATACAATTCATGGGTCTAATATAGCATAATTCCGCACCATTGGCAAGAATCAAGTGAATGTTTGCATAAAACGCAGATATTCACAAAAGTTTTACTTTAATCCGGGAAAACTTCTGCTATAATAGAGCCAATACAGCCATCCCTCCGGGGAGGAAAGAGAGCGATTATGGCAAGCGAATATTTGAAAAAACTGGCACAGAATGAAAAGCCACGGGAAAAGCGGGAACTGACACCGGAGGAAAAACGGCGGAACTGGTGGGATTACCACAGACTGCATGTGATTATTGCTGCGGTACTGGCCGTGGTGGCGGCGGTCATGATCTGGGACATCTTTATCCAGCGTGATCCGGTTCCCGACTACCAGATTGCCTATATCGGCTCGACCTATCTGCCGGCGGACACGGCCTCCTCGCTGGAGACGGCTCTGGCTGAGCTGGGCGAGGATCTGAACGGCGACGGTCGGGTGCTTGTGAAGGTGAAGGAGTACCCGCTGTTCGCGGCCGACGCCAATTTCCAGACGGTGATGGCGGCCCAGGTTCAGCTGAACAGCGATGTCACCAACTGCGAGAGCTTCTTCTTCCTGATGGAGGATCCTGCCCTGTTCAGCACCCAGTTTGAACTGCTGGCCTATCCCGACGGAAGTGTTCCCACCCAGTGGACGGAGCCGGATGAAGCCATGTGGTACGCCTGGACGGATTGCCCTGTTCTGATGGGACTGCCCCTGGGCAGCTACACGGAATATACCGTGGAAGGCACGATTACCGGCGACAATCAGCAGGTTCTGGCTCCTCTGTACATCGCCCGCCGGTCTTACGATGAGCGGGATACGTTCCACTATCTGGACGGCTGCACGGCCTTGTGGCAGAAGCTGCTGGAGGGCGCTGCCGAATAAGAAAGAAGATACGCCGGACGGCATTTCCGTCCGGCGTATTTTTCTGCGGCCAGATTCCGGGTTTTCACCGGGGAAAAAGCACCGCTTACCCGGGAAAAACCACCGCTGAGTGAAAATTCTGTGACAAACGGAAAAACCCATTGTATAATAGGGCCATCTTCAGAAAGACAGATTTTGGAAAGGGGCTGGTGAAGTTGAAAATCATGCTGGAGTCCGCGTCTTTGCCCGAGACGGAGATCATCATACGCGGTGATGTGACAAGTGAAGAGGTAGTTGCGCTGCTGCAGATGCTCCGCGGCAGGAGCAGCGGCAAGCTGGTGCTGTACCGTGAAGAGGAGCAGTATATCGTGGATGCGGGCGACATCGTGTTCCTGGAGACCGGCGGCAGCAAGGTCCTGGTCTATACCCGCGGGGATGTCTATGAGGCAAAGCAGAAGCTCTACGAGTTGAAGGAGCTGCTGGCTGCCTACTGCTTTGCCCAGATCAGCAAAAGCACCATCGTGAATATCGAGTATGTGAAATCCATTCAGGCAGAATTCAGCGGCAATTACCGCATCAAACTGAAGCACCGCAGCGAGGTGCTGACAGTGTCCAGAAAGTATTTCAGGGAATTCAGGGACTGTATTTAAGGAGGAAATGTTATGAAGAACTATATTGTTACCGGTATGGGCATCGGTTTCCCCGTGACCCTTGGCTGCATGACGCTGATCGGCGGCTACAATGGAGTCATTCAGGAATTTCTCGTGTGGATGATTGCGTCCGCGCTGTTCGGCCTGATGACCTGGCTTGCCTACACAAAGCTCAATGAACTGCCGCTGCCTGCGGCGATGGCGGTCCATTGCCTGGGCTGCCTGCTGGTGGCGGTGGGCGCTGCCTGGGCCTGCGGTTATTCAGACAGCTTCCTGCAGCTGACGCTGCGCGTGATGCCTGTGTTTGCGGTTGTGTATGGGGTGATTTATGCCCTGTGCTTCTTTTCCATGAAGAACCAGGAGAAGCGGATCAATGCCGCGCTGGAAAAGGAATAAAATGCTTTCTAGTTGCATTCTGCTCGAAAAGGGGATATAATGGATCAAAAATGCCGGGTTTCCGGCCTGTGGAAGGAGAATTCTATGGAGCAATTCGGCGCTGTGTGCGGACGATTTCAAATCTTTCATTCGGACCATCTGAACTATGTTCTCGCCGCGAAGGAGCGGTGTGAACATCTGATTGTGGGCATTACCTCTCCGGATAGCTCCGTGGCTCCGGCAGAGCAGGCTGATGCCAACCGGGGCAAGGCGGAAGCCAATCCCTGCACCTACTATGAGCGGATGAAGATGGTGGAAGGTACTCTGCTGGAGGCGGGACTGACACGGGAGGATTTTGACATCGTTCCGTTCCCTATCGGAAGACCGGAGCTGATGCGTTTTTACATCCCCGACGGGACCCGGATCTTCGTCACCATTCTCGACGAATGGGGCCGCTGCAAGACCGACAGACTGCGTGATTTTGGGTATCCGGTGGAGGTGCTCTGGGAGAGAACGGACAAGGTGATCTCCTCTTCAATGATCCGCCGCTGCATCATCGAGGACAGACCCTGGGCGCAGTATGTACCTCCCGCAACCTACCGTTACGTTCTGCAGAAGAAGATCGATCTTCGCATCAAAGAACTTGGCTCGGGCAGCTGAGTGGGAAGAACACGACAGAAACAACAGGCAATACTTGGTTTTTCAACCAGATATTGCCTGTTGTTTTTTTCGGTTGCGCCGAGGGACTTCTCTGTTTTCCGCGGAGCAGCATCCACCATATTTGCAAAATAACCAAAATAATGAAGAGTTTTTCTACATCATGGGCGGTGATTGCAAAATCAGGATTATCCATCTATACTGTATACAGTAAAATGCAGCGGGATCATCTTGCTGACCATTTTGTATCCCGAAATCAGCAATTTTACAATACGAAAAAAGGAGAATTAACATGAAGAAAACTGCTCCCAAGCAGGCCGCCAGCGTGGATAATATCTTCAAGCTGGACGGCCGCGTGCCTCTGGGTAAGGCGATTCCCTTTGGCATGCAGCACATCCTGGCCATGTTCGTTTCCAACCTGGCCCCCATTTTCCTGATCGTCGCCGCCGCACAGCCTCAGCTGGCTCAGACAGAAATGGCCATGCTGCTGCAGCACGCCATGATCGCCGCCGGTATCGCATCTCTGATTCAGATGTTCCCTGTCTGGAAAATTGGTTCCGGCCTGCCTGTTATCATGGGTGTCAGCTTTACCTTCGTTGCTGTTCTGAGTGCTGTCGCAGCCGACCACGGCTACGGTGCCGTCGTCGGCTGTGTCATGATCGGCGGTGTGTTTGAAGGCTGCCTGGGTCTGACTGCCAAATACTGGCGTAAGATCGTCACCCCTATTGTTGCTGCCTGTGTCGTTACCGCCATCGGTATTTCTCTGTTCACCGTCGGCGCCCGTTCCTTCGGCGGCGGCTACAACGAGGATTTCGGTTCCTGGCAGAATATGCTGATCGCATTCGTGACCATGTGCACCTGCCTGGTATGGAACATCTTCGCCAAGGGCTACCTGAAGCAGCTGAATGTTCTGGCCGGTCTGATCGTCGGCTATGTCCTGGCCATCTTCTTCGGTAAGGTGGACCTGACTACCATCTGGGACGGCCGTCTGTTCTCCCTGCCCCAGCTGATGCCCTTCAAGCCTGAGTTCTATCCTGGTTCCATCGTCTCTGTCTGCATCATCTTCCTGGTTTCTGCTGCTGAGACCATCGGCGACACCACTGCTCTGTGCCAGGGCGGTCTGAACCGCGATATCACCGAGAAGGAAATCTCCGGCACCCTGGCCATCGACGGCTTCGGTTCCTTTATTTCCTCTCTGTTTGGTACGCCTCCCGTCACTTCTTTCTCTCAGAATGTCGGTCTGGTGAACATGACCAAGGTCGTCAACCGCTTTACCATTGCCACCGGCGCTGCCATGATGATCCTGGCCGGCTTTGTGCCCGTCATCGGCAACTTCTTCTCCTCTCTGCCTGACTGTGTCCTGGGCGGCTGCACCATCATGATGTTCGGCTCCATCCTGGCTTCTGGTATCGAGATGATCGCCAAGGCCGGTTTCTCTCAGAGAAACATTACCATCATCTCTCTGTCCATCGCCATCGGCGGCGGTTTCACCGCTACCAGCGAGGCTGGCCTGTGGACCGTATTCCCCGAGGCCATCAAGTCCGTGTTCTCCGGCAACATCGTGGCTGTGGTCTTCGTCATTGCCATTGTGCTGGATGTGGTTCTGCCCAAGGAAATGGGTATCCATAAGGAAGAGAACTAAAACATAAAAAATGCACACCGAATGGGCGGTGTGCGGTACGCATAAGACAGTTAACAGGCACAGCAGATTTTCTGCTGTGCCTGTTCTTGTATTTTCGTCCAAATTACGGTAGTATATAACCACTTGAGCAAACTTGAATTTGCTGGAGCGTCATAGCTATTGGTTGAGCGCTAAGCATAAATTTGTACTTTGTGAAAAAAGGGTAGATTATGCCTGGAAGACTTAACGATAAGCCAAGAAAATTTCATACAATTTGAGAGGAAGCATCATGACTATACAAAAGAATTACAAAAAAACACTCATAGCCTGTTATCTTGGATTTGTAACACAGGCTATATCTGCAAACTTTGCCCCACTATTATTTTTAACATTCAAGAGTGCTTATGGAATCACACTTGAAAAAATTGCAATGATTCCGTTGGTGTTCTATTTCACGCAATTGCTTGTTGACCTTGCGGCTACCAAGTTTGCCGATAAAATAGGATACCGTGCCTGTGTGCTGGCATCTCAAGTTTTGTCGGCGGCAGGCATTGGTTTAATGGCATTTTTGCCAGAATTATTGCCTGCGCCATTTGTGGGTATCCTGATTTCGGTAGTGCTTTATGCCGTAGGAAGCGGCCTTATTGAGGTTTTAGTAAGCCCGATCGTCGAGGCCTGTCCGTTTGAGAATAAGGACGGGGTGATGAGTCTTTTGCATTCCTTCTACTGTTGGGGAGCAATGGTGGTCATTTTAGGCTCTACACTCTTTTTTGCTGTATTTGACGTAGATAATTGGAAGATACTTACCCTTCTTTGGGCATTGGTGCCGCTATATAACACATTCAACTTTATAAACTGCCCGATTGAACGGTTGGTTGAAGACGGTAAGCGTATGGGGATTAATAAACTGCTGCAAACGCCGATATTCTGGTTAATGATAATACTTATGGTATGTTCGGGTGCATCCGAGGCAACGATGGCGCAATGGGCATCTGCATTTACCGAGTCGGCAATCGGCGTTTCCAAAACTGTTGGTGACTTGGCAGGGCCTTGTTTGTTTGCGATGTTTATGGGTATATCCCGTATGCTCTATGGAAAATTTAGTGAGAAGCTTGATTTGGCCAGGGTTATGCTGATTTGTGGTGCAATGTGTGTCGGTTGTTATCTTTTGGCATCGCTATCTTCGCTGCCATTCCTTGGACTTACGGGTTGTGCACTTTGCGGATTGGCAGTTGGCATTATGTGGCCAGGTTCTATCAGCATTTCTTCGCAGAATTGTCCAAGAGGTGGAACTGCGATGTTCGCATTTTTAGCCTTAGCTGGAGATTTGGGTGCCACGGTAAGTCCTGCAATGGTGGGCAGTCTTTCTGAAATGGCCGGTGGTGATCTTAAAACAGGCTTGCTTGTTGCCACCATATTTCCCATCATATTAGTTGCCAGCTTAATTGTCTTGAGCAAAGTGAAAAAAGATGATGATAAGTCGGGCGCACAAGGATAAGAGATCCGTATATATTAGGAAATAATCAAATTCCAATTTGTCGGACAGTAAGGGCGCGCTTCTATACATTGCATTCTGCCATGCAGTGTGAACAACCATAAAAGCCAAGCTGCGCTTTGCAGCTTGGCTTTAACTGTTTTACGACCACCCGGCGAAAGGTGTGCATTTTTTACGCTGTTTATTTTCTGGTTGCGATGAAGGTCATCTCCACTTTGCAGTCGCCTGCGATGCTGACATCGCCGAAACAGACACGGGCGGGGAGATGGTTCTTCCTGAAATGCTTGACGTACTCGGCATTCATGGCATCCTTGTATTCCCACTTTGCCAGAAGCACATCCGCCCGGACCACATGGTCCATATCGGAGCCGTGGGCTTCCAGAATTACCTTCAGGTTGTCCAGAATCCGGTTGGTTTCAAATTCGATGGAGCCGTAGGCTTCGTCCCGTGTGGACAGCTCTTCAGATACCAGACCGGACAGGAACAGATACTTTCCTTCAGTTACCACAATGTCGCTGTAGGGCTGGTCTTCCTCTTCGATAAAAATGATGTGTTCATTATCCATTAAAATGTTTCCCCTTTCGCGGTTTGGTTACGGATATCTTCTCAAATCGGAATGCGGTTGTCAAGATACAATCAAATATCTGCTGTCAGGATTCCTCCACCAGTTTGCCACAGATATGCTCCGGTGTCAGCTCCAGCAGGAGCGTCCGGTGGGCATGCTGGGCGATCTCAGCCTGGATGTGGGCGTCGTCCCGGATGAATTTGTAGCTGAGCTTGGTGGTGATGTCCACAATCCGGTCCATGTCGTCCACAATGCTGATCCTTCCGAAGACAATAACACTTTTTACGTTCAGCGGCCACTGGCCGGGATTGCGGTAGCCTTCATCGTAAACGCAGAAGGAAACTCTGCTGTCGTGCCGCAGTGCGTCCAGTCTGTGGCCGATGTTTCCGCAGTGGAAATAGATTTTGCCGTCGTCTTCGTTGTACAGGTGATTCATCGGCATACCGTAGGGATAGCCGCCGTCACCGTTGACGGAAAGAACGCCGCGTTTTTCTGTTTTGAGAACATGGATGCATTCTTCGGCGGACAGTTTCTTGTTTTTTCGGATTAATTCCCGGAACATATTATGCGCCTCCATTTTCCGGCAGGGATTGATCAGATTCATTATAGCATACTTTTCCGGCTTCGGAATGCCATTTTCCCTTTTCGCGGCGGCATCGGATTCTGAGCCGAAATAACAGAAACGCACACAGAAATGTGTGCGTTTCTGTTTTGCGAAGCGTGTGCGGAAACAGTCGGCGGCACCGGGCAGGTTCCGCTTCCGGATACCTTCAGATTAGAAAAAATGGAAGTTGCAGGCCGCAGCTTCCGTCAAATATCATATCTGAGGATATCGGTAATTTCACAATCCAGAATATAACAGAACCGGGCCAGAATATCGGCATCGATCCGTTCAACTGTACCGGAATACCATTTTTCCACCACTTCAAATCGTGTGTCAGCCAGTTTGGCCAGGCGATAGCGTGTCAGGCCCTGCTCATCCATAAGATCTCTAAGATGGATGGAAATATGACCGTATGAGCGCAAATTAACAACGCTTCGCAGTTCATTCATAAACATCACCATAAATATTGTACCCCAATGACTATACGTTGACAATTACGGTTCATAATGTTACTATATAAATAGTAATACTTTGAGAGGATTATAGGGAAAGGAAGGATGAATATGCAGGAGAAGATACTCCCGGGCGAATTTTTGCTGAAAAAACTCAGGTGGAAGCGTCATCCGGGAAAAACGCTTCTCAGGTTTGCTTGCGTGTGCATGGTTCTGCTTCTGGCAGTCGGAACTGTTCGCCTGCAGGCATATGCTTCGGAAATCACGGACGAAGCGGTTCTGGCTGTGATCGCGCAGCTGGAATCAATTGATTCTTTGCAGCAGATGCAGGACAAGCGAAGCAGCTATACGGTTTCCGGCCGCTACGATCCTGGTTCAACCAATACTGCTATGGCTGCAGAACATGAGGCAGCCCGCAGCGGTTATGAAACCTATGTCAGCGAAATGTTTGCGGCCAGAGCAGCTGCCCGGCAGGCTTACAATGCCCTGTCCGAAAGTCAGAAGGCACTGATCGATCCGGCTCTGGTGGAAAAACTCAGCAATGATCTGCCCACAGTTCTCAATATCAGCACCTGCGCTGTCACACCCCGTGAGGATGAATACAGCTTTGAAGCGGTAGAAGGCGGCTTCGGTTATGCCTATGAAGTGAGCAACTATATGGTATCCGGCAATATTCCCCAGACATTCATTCTTGTGGATACCTCCGACGCGCAGACCACCTGGACCCCCAGCGGCAGATATGTTTACGGAGAAAGCAATTACGACCTGACCTATTGCTGCGACGTGCTGACCGGACTGGAGTACACGACCCATTACCGGCGCGTGAATCTGGAGGACGGCGGTTATTACAGTGAAGAAGCAGCCCGGCATATCCGCGCCATCCTTCAGAACGCATATCCCTACATCACTGTAGATGAAATGAAGGCCAATCTGAAGGCCGGCGGACTGAGCGGGGATTTTGTGGACAGCCTGTCCCGGGCCGATTTAATCGCTGCGGTACAGATGGCGGTGTGGACCTATGCCAATGCGGTGGACGGCGCAGCAGGAGGTCTGGGTTATTTTGCCTCCGTTGACGTAAAAAGAAACACGAATATCTATTTCTATCCCCTCCATGACTACACCAATGAATGTTGGGAGTGGTTCCCCGGGGCCAGGCAGAGGAGCTATGATGCCCGGGCGGAATACCGGGTCAATACGCTGGCCTATTATCTGTGCAGTCTTCCGGGAGTTTCCGCACGGGAGGATCAGATTGTCATATCCGATGTAGAAGTGACCAGAACGGATCTGCTGGCTGAAACGGAAGACAGCTATCAGCTCGGAATGTATGTCTATCTCAACAACGGCGGTACGGTGCACGATGACCTGACGGTTACGGTTACCAGTTACCATACGAATACAGATGGCACCGTGGAGACGACCGGCCGCAGCAGCCGGAAGGTTAATGGAGATGCCAAACTGGATATGACAGTTGGCGCAAAATCCGGCGATACGATTCACGTTGTGGTGGAAGGCACACAGTATCTGGAAAAGGGTGTCTATTTCTATGAGCCGGAGGGCGGCCGGGATGTATCCCAGAGCCTTGTCGGTATGGCAGAGGGGGAAACCCATGTCCGGGCGGAGGAGACTTTCGTGTTCTCAGAGGAAGTGGGGGAAACGGGTCTGCGGATCTATAAGACCGAGACCGGTACCGGAAGACCCCTGTCCGCAATCACCTTTAAGATTTACAATGCGGAGCCTGCTGACGGTGTTGTACTGAACGAAACCCCAACGCAGGAGGAAATTGCACAGTTTGCCACGGAGCAGAATCTGGCTGGAAGCGTCACGACGGATGAGACCGGCTATGCTTCCATTGCGTTGCCGGAAGGCAGTTATCTGGTCGTGGAGGAGATGAACGCAGAAAAAATCAAGGCACCGGTCCATCCGTTCTATCTGCTGATTCCTGCAGCCGAAACCCTGGAAAACGAGGACGGCACCACAACGGTGCAGACGGTTCCCGTTGTATCGGTTTACCCGAAGAATGAACCGGTTACACCGCCGGAGGAACCTCCGATCCTGCCGCCGGTACCGAACCGGGTAACAGGCAGTTTTCAGATCCGGAAGTATGATGAGATCGATGAATCGATCCTACTTGAAGGCGCAAAATTCAAGGTCTTCCGGGCGGCTGCGGATGATGACACCGGGACGGAAACGATTCGCTGCAACGGTATTCAGTATGCCGTCGTACCGGTGACGGCAGACGGAGAAAATCTGGTGCTGACCACCGACCGGAACGGCTGTGCGGTTTCGCCGGAGCTGAGCTGCGGTACCTATTTCCTGGTGGAGACCGAAGCACCGGCAGGGTACAATCTGCCGGAAGAAGCCTTCCGCGTCACGGTTCATTCCGGTGAGATGACTCAGACCGCCATCGTGGAAATCCCGAACCGGCGTGGCAACATACTGCCGGAGACCGGCGGCATGGGAACAGGGGTGTTCTTCTGTGCGGGCATCGTGCTGATGCTGACGTCGGGTGCCTTGCTGATCCTGAAAAAACGGCAGGGTGGTTAAAGATCCGATCCAATAAAAAAGCGTGGGCAGTGCTGTCTGCCCACGCTTTTTATGCTGTTTCCGCGAATGATTGTCATTCTCGGCAATCATCTGATTTTATCCGGTCCAGAAAGTCATAAACGGCATCCTGCGCCAGAACTCCGCGCTTCAGATTTTTCGGAAGGAGCCCCTTTTCGTCGAGTTCATAGTCATGCAGCCATTGTCCGCTTTCGTAGTAGCGCTTCAATTGCTGTACAAGCGCTCTGTATGCCGTGCTTTCCCTGAATGCGGCAGAATCAATGCTTGCGGCTTTTTGAAGCGCATCAAAGCACTGTTCCATCTGCCGGACCCTGTCAATTGCTTCGTGTATCATAAATTTGGTTCGTCGCCGTCCTTCTGTGCGAATATTTCCGCCCGGGAATTTTTATATCCAAATGAAGACAATTGCTCTGCCGTGTCCGGTATGGTTTCTACAAATTAACGCCATTTATATCGGCTTAAATGAGATCCTTGTTCGTTGCTTAATGATGCAAGACTATCCATGGGGACACCGGTTGTTTCCGCAATCATTTCAAAATAGCTGATCGCAAATTCCATACCTGGCCCCTTGAGGCGCCAGGCACAGATCTCCGCCCATACGGCATCGGAAAGCTTTTTTTCGTGGCTGTTCCAGAAGTGCCATTCTGCTTCGTCAATGATTTTGCAAAGTTCACTGACCGTGAGACTTTTTTCCTTCAGAATATCCTCTTTTTCCTTGGGGTAGGATTGGAAAAACGGCTGCCTGCATCCAAAGAACCAGCTTTTTGTAAACGCTGAATCCAGCAGATACTGTTTTCCGTACTTACGAATAATATCACATTCAAATTGAAATAGTTTTTGCGCATCTTCATTCCTTATGCCGAGGGCACATAGCTTGTTGATGTAGCGGCTACGATAAGAATCATCTTGATTGTGTAAATACAGTGCGGGGTACTGGGAGGTCATCCATGTTTCAGGTACGTTTACCGGGGGTGTTTCAACTTTTTTACGTGTAGCCGGTACTTTGGACTTGAGTTGAATGCCCTTGCGGCAAAGCATCCCGCTGATGACCGCAAAGCCTGCAAAGAAAAGGAACAGAAAAAGTCGCTCCGTGTTCGGCACATTCTCCGCAGTAAATGCCGCGGGAATACACATTATGCCAACAACACAAAAGAACCCTCCCAGAACCGCCAGAATCCATCCAAATATCTTTTTCACAAAATCCCTCCTTTACAATGCTATTCTATCACATAACGCAAGAAAATGACAGGGTCAAAGAGCCTCTGTCAAATGCTTCATTCCGCAGTGTTCGGCATATTCTCGGTAAAACTTCCATACCCGGTATCCGGGGAATTCACAAGTACGCGGGTCACTGCTCCTACAATTTTCCTGTTTTGGAAATTGTGGAACCTGACACGTTTGATTGTCATTATGGACAACATATGTGAATCAATGATTTGCATTGCAATAAAACGGTAATGTGATATACTGGATATACAAATTAAGTGTAGCTAGCTGTTTACTGTAATTGCATCACACTTTATTCTACAAGGGGGCATCTTTATGGCGGCGTTGCGAGCAATTCTGGATTTAATGATGTGTTGCTTATGGATACTGACATATACGATTGTGTTGCTTGGAACAATAAAATACAATTATCCGCTTATTTCGCCAGTCACGCAGGCAATTATTGCGCCATTTGAGTTTGCGGTACTATACCGATATATCATCAAAGGCTTTCTTGGATTCGACTATGTTTCTTTGTCATATATATATATTGGACACTGATCGAATTAGCGATTATTTATGTAATAATTAAAAATGGCTTTTTGCAGAAACGCAAAGTGGCCTCCTACCTTTTGTCGGTTTGTTTGCTTACTTGCGTAATGTGTTATTTCGTAGCGCATAAGGATTACATGTTCTTCTTCTCTTATTTTAATACATTCATCGGTGAACTGTTTTGGCTTTATCATGTGCGAAATAAGGACTATCCCATGAAACCGTTGACCTTAGCGGCATTCCTAGCAAAATTCATCGGAGATGCTATCTCGATTCCTGTATATTTTGGTAGGGGGCCATTGTTGATTGATGCAATCTGCATATTACTTCCAATAATGGATTTCTTGTTCATTATGCTATATTTTGTAAGGAAACGAGCAGATAAAAAATCCCAAGGCCGCGGGAAAAAACATAGAACTAGATAGAGACAATTATGGCCACACCAAAAATGGTGTGGCCATAATTTATCCTGCTGCATCTAACATGTTCTCAATGAAAATACCATACCCGGTATCCGGGGAATTCACAAGCACATGCGTAACGGCGCCGACCAATTTTCCGTCCTGTATAATCGGACCGCCGCTCACGAGTGATTGCCATTATGGACAACACTTTTTAGTCGCAAAACATCCATACATTTCAAAAGCAGAGATGTTCTGTTCAAATTTTAGTGGTTAGTTCTAAGGCAAGTTCAATTTCCTCATCATCGTGAATTCCTGTTTCCACAAATCCGAACTTGTGATACAAAGACAGTGCGGCCAAATTCTCTTTGTGGCAGGTCAGCACAACACGATTTGAAACGCCAAAGGGTTTCGATGCGACATAGACGAGACAGGCTTCCATAGCAGCCTTGCCATATCCTCTGCCCTGAAATTTTTTGTCAATCATCATATGCCAGATGTTGTATTCTTCCAAATCGTAATCGTAGATGACCATGACATAGCCCACCATGGTTTCTTCAAGAAAAATCCCAAAGGGCGTACACTGGCGGTAATACACATAGGCTTGAGCCAGGCTTCGGATTGGATGGGAAACAAATCGTTTTTGATCCTTTCCTAACTTCAAATGGAACGCATCGATAAAGTTTTCTTCATTAATTCTTTCCAATGTAATTTGAATCATAAAATCCTCCCGTTAATGCAGGGGGATTAGAAATCAGTATCCCCCTGAAAGTTGTGTGTACAGCATATAATATGCAACATAATGAACACCTCCTTTCATTGATATGTTATCTATGATGAACACAGAAATACTGTGACTATTAAACAACATATCACAAAACTCTGAAAAAAGACAGGGGCAAACTGCCCCTGTCATCCGTTTTTTATTATGCTGTAAGGCTGTTGACAATTTGATGCATCTCTTTTTCGCTGCGAGCGTTATGCGCCTTGTTCAGAATCGCCTGCTTTTGTTCTTCGGTCATGGCGGAATAGGCATTGAGTGCTGGGGGATTCATTGCCAGTGCCATACCAAACCCAATGGGAACTTTGTAAAAGTCCATAATTTTTCTCCTTTATCCTGCTGCATCTAACATATTCTCAATGAAAATACCATAGCCCATCGTAGGGTCATTTACCAAAACATGCGTGACGGCACCAATGAGCTTTCCGTCTTGTAGAAGCGGACTTCCTGACACGAGTGATTGTCATTATGGACAACATTTTTCGACGGACTTTTCTACACAGAATGTGTAGAATTTACTTGTGAAATCATCTTAAGACCATTACAATAGGAGGGAGAATAATGGTAATTCACAAGGAAGTTCGTGGAACAGTCATCTTAAAAGGAAAGCTGGACATATTCATTCCTTTGACAGTTGCCAGTTCGAATTGGAAGCATTGGAAAGCTACCCTTGATCTCAAAACCTGTGAGGACTGCCGAAGTAAGCATGGTACAATTTATGCAATGAGCGAATCACCAAACCCGGAACCGCCTCTGCATATGTTTTGTCGGTGTATGATTGAACCGATGCGTGCTGTAAAAGCAGGTGAAGGTTCTTATGAGAAGGATAATGGTGCTGATTGGTGGTTGTGGCACAAGGGAGTCTTGCCGGACTACTACATTTACATTAATGACCTATATGCATTGGGGTGGAGGAAGTCAAAAGTTCCGGCTAAATCTGCCCCAAAACAAATGGTTTATGGAGGAGTATACCGAAATGACGAAGGTTTGTTGCCGGATACGCCTGGTCGTATATGGTTTGAAGCAGACCTTAATTATTACAGCGGCAAACGGAACGGGCATCGTGTGCTTTGGTCTAATGACGGTTTGATGTTCGTTACTTACAATCACTATGAAAGTTTTATTGAAGTGATCGGAGGATAAAATATGGAAGAAAGAATAGAGGCAACGTTGGACCTGACGGATTGCAAATATCTTGGTGAATTACATCAGCGAATCAAAGAGTCTCTGGACTTCCCGGAACACTATGGAGCAAATTGGAGCGCTTTTTGGGATTCTTTGCGTTTCGACAGTCCCGTTGAATATGTGCGGATTGTTGGTGAATCCACAATACCTGAGAATCTAAAAAAGCATCTGGACAAAATGCACGAGATTTTACAAAGATGCAAGGATGAATGTTCTTCCAACGGCGTGTTTTTTGGATATGAAATTATAGATTAAGAAAAGTAAAAAAGAAAGTTGTCCCTATTATCAATCACTCGTATGGTGATTTCCAATGGGGACAACTTTTGTGTTTCCTGGCTGATCAACTGGCAGCGTCCAGCATATTCTCTATGAATATTCCATAACCCGTAGTCGGATCATTCACTAAAACATGGGTGACGGCTCCAACAATTTTTCCATCCTGGAGCACAGGACTCCCAGACACGCGGATGTCAAGTAAGGGGCAAAAGAATTTTGTGTTTTTCTACAGATTTTATTCATATTTGCAGGTAAAAGGCAGGTTTTGGCACACCTCAACCGCAGTCCTTAACTTGACATGGATGAATTGTTGAAAAAGGAGACATTTAATTTTCCCTTCCTTTTCGACAAATTCCCAACAATACCTGACCGTCGGTTTCTCTTTCTAAATAGCTAAAGCCTCCGGACAACCGAAGGCTTTGATTTTACGATAGAGATCATTCATTTGGAAAATTGAACTTTACTATTCTTTGCTTTTGGGTATGGTGTTTTTTGATCGGTGATTCCCAAAAGATAGTCTGTGGAGGTTTTATATAGGTAGGCAAGGGCAATCAACACATCAATTGGTAATTGCCGATGTTCGTTTTCGTATTGCGAATAGGTGTTTTGTCGGATGTGCAAATACTCTGCAACCTGCTGCTGCGTAAAGTCGTTGTCTTCCCGTAAATCTTTGATTCGCATAACACTTCCCCCCGATAGCTTACATTATATGTATCTCGAATTGAGATATTGACAAATATCTCAAATTGTGATAAATTTAGACGAGATAGAAACTAGAAGGAGGTTGCTTGCAATGGGGTTGTTGATAGTTATTGTGATTTTGGTATTTGCAATTCCCAATATTATAGACTTTATATCAAAACAAAACGAGGAAGAGAAGGAAAGAGAAAAAAGGAGAATAGAGCAAGAAAAAATAAAAAATGATTATGATGCACTTGTCAAAAAATACAAGGAAAGTGAACTTACCCACAGAATCCTGAAGCACATCTGTGATGGCGACTATAAGAAGAATCTTCCCGAAGAAATTATTGTTAGTCATAGCTCTGTTCGAAGTGATTTGAACGGTTGTCCGCATTCTTTTGATTTTAAGCAAAACAGAATTACAGGATTGCATCGCGACCAAAATTGCCACTGGAGTGTAAGTGCAACTGAAGCTATGGCAGAAGCTATTAATCTGCTTATGGGTGGAAAATATAGGGTATATGTAAAAGACGGTGTAGCACACATGGAATTAGAACCAATATACGATTTTTGAAGGGGGATATACTATGGCACAGTGTTATTATCTTGACTACATCAGCAGAGGGATATTCAGCAGTTCCAATGATACTTATATCTGCAAGCTCTGCAACAAGCAGTTTTCTCCAGATGATCTGCAGGTAAAATATACTTGCAAAGCTGAGTATGGAGAAGAATATAAAAAGTGTCCGATTTACAAAGATCGTAAGTGGTAATCATGAATATACAAAGAAGCAAGTCGTTGAAAAGACTTGCTTCTTTATCATATAATGTTGGTTACCAGGGTGCTATGCAGCAGCATCTAACATATTTTCAATGAAAATGCCGTATCCGGTGGTGGGGTCATTAACAAGGACATGAGTAACGGCGCCTACCAGTTTGCCGTCTTGGATGATGGGACTTCCGGACATCCCCTGCACGATTCCTCCGGTTGCTTCCAGCAGTTCGGGGTCGGTGACTTTCAGAAGCAGGTTGCGGCCGTCGGAGCGGCTTTGGGGATAGATTTTCAGAATTTCCACAGAATAATCCCGGGGTTCTCCTTCAGTGACGGTGGAGCGAATGGTGGCGGGGCCGGGGCGGATGTCGCTGAAGGATGCCACTTCCAGCGCTTCGCCTGACCATGCTCCCGGCGCCGCGCCAAATACACCCCGGCTGGTATTGCACGACAATGCTCCAAGAAGCCGGTCGCCTGCCAGCGCGCCCTTCAGCTGTCCCGGCTGGCCTGCCCTGCCTTTCTGGACGGAGACCACAGTGGCGGGGTATGCAAGTCCCTGCTTCATACTGAGCAGTTTCCCTTTCCCGTCGTTGACCCCGTGGCCCAGAGTGCCGAAGCAGCCGGTGTCCGGGTCGTAATAGGTGACGGTGCCGATGCCAGTGATGCCCTGACGCAGGTATACCCCCAGTCGGGGTCCTTCGGAAGTGATCACCGGTTCCAGCATGATGGTCTGTTCCTTTCCGCCCCGGAAGACCCTCAACTCTACGATGCCGTCGGAACGGTTCAGGGCGCTGCGCACATCCCTGGCACAGTCCACACAGGCACCATCAATGGCCCGGATCTCGTCGCCGACCTGAAGTCCCGCCTGTTTTGCTGCGGGAAGGGTGTCGTCAAAGGCGGCTACCGTGACGCTCCCCTGGGACAGTTCCAGACCGATGACCCGGCCCACAGGGATCAGATATTCCGCGGCGGATACGTTCAAAGACAGCAGCAACAGCGATATGAATGTGAAAATGCAGCGATTTGCTAACTTTTTCATAAATCTGCCCTCCTTTTGCTTTGCTCTTTTAATATTCCGCGGAGGCGCGATTGTAACCCCTGAAAAAGTCGAAAAATCAGGGCGGGGTCGGAAAAACTGTCAAAATTTGCCTTGATAACAGGGCGTATCTCCGATAGAATAGAGAAAACCAAGGAGGTCGTTCCCATGAAAGTCAATTATGAAGCCATTGCTGCGCAGCTTTCCGCGCTGACGGAGGATGTGCCCTATGAAACTGCAAATCTTGCCAATGCTTCCGCTCTGCTGTGGCAGGAACTGCCCGATATCAACTGGGTGGGTTTTTACAAAATGGAAGAGGGCAAGCTGGTTTTGGGCCCCTTTCAGGGAAAGCCTGCCTGCATCGTCATTCCGGTTGGCAGAGGTGTCTGCGGCACGGCGGTGGCACAGGATGCCGTCCAGCTGGTGCCGGATGTCCACGCGTTCCCGGGGCACATCACCTGCGACTGCGCATCCCGGTCCGAGATCGTGCTGCCCATCCACAGAGACGGAAGAATCTGGGGCGTTCTGGACATTGACAGTCCTCATGAGGGCCGTTTCACGGAAGCAGACAGCGCGGGACTGATGCAATTTGTAAAAGTACTGGAAAAAGCGCTGTAAGCGGTGCGCCCCGGTGCACGATCCAATTTTAACTTTGCACTTTCAACATATTACCTGCCTATTGACATGGTAGGTAATATGTGCTAATATTACCCATGGAATTACTAGGTAAATACCTTGAAGGAGGTTTTTGAATATGCATGTTTATGCAGATAACGCCGCAACGACGAAAATGAGCCAGGTGGCCATCAATGCGATGCTGCCTTATTTCGATAAAGTTTACGGCAATCCTTCCAGCCTGCACTCCATCGGCCAGGAGGCCAAGGAGGCTCTGGATGCCGCCCGCGAGACGGTGGCAAAGTGCCTGGGCTGCGAGCCCCGGGAAATCTATTTCACCTCCGGCGGCAGTGAAGCCGATAATCAGGCCATCATCTCCGCTGCCCGCGTCGGCGCCCGTAAGGGTAAGAAGCACATCATCTCCACTGCTTTCGAGCATCATGCTGTGCTGCACACGCTGAACAAGCTGGAAAAGGAAGGCTACGAAGTTACCTACCTGGATGTTAAGGAAGGCCACAACGTTACCGCCCGGCAGGTCAGGGATGCCATCCGCGAGGATACCTGCCTGGTGACCACCATGTATGCAAACAACGAGATCGGTTCCATCCTGCCCATCGCTGAGATCGGCGCCGTCTGCAAGGAGGCGGGCGTGCCTTTCCACACCGATGCGGTTCAGGCTGCCGGTCATCTGCACATCAACGTCAAGGAACAGAACATCGATATGCTGAGCCTGTCCGGCCATAAGTTCCACGGCCCCAAGGGCGTGGGCGCGCTGTACTGCCGCCGCGGTTTCCCTCTGACCAATGTCATCGAGGGCGGCGCTCAGGAGCGGGGCAAGCGTGCCGGCACCGAGAACATCGCCGGTATCTGCGGCATGGCCGCAGCACTGGAGGACGCCTGCCAGCATATGGATGAGAATATGCCCAAGGTTGCCGCCATGCGCGACAAGCTGATCGAAGGCCTGAGCAAGATCCCCCACTGCGCGCTGAACGGCGATCCCGTGAACCGTCTGCCCGGCAACGTCAGCTTCTGTTTCGAGGGCATTGAGGGTGAGAGCCTGCTGCTTCTGCTGGACTTCAAGGGCGTCAGCGGTTCTTCCGGCAGCGCCTGCACCTCCGGTTCTCTGGATCCCAGCCATGTCCTGCTGGCTATCGGAAGAGTCCATGACGTGGCCCACGGTTCCCTGCGTCTGAGCCTCAGCGAGTATAACACCATGGAAGAAGTGGACCATATGCTCAAGGTGGTCCCCGAGGTGGTTGAGCACCTGCGGAAGATGAGCCCTGTCTGGAGAGACCTGCAGACCGGCAAGAGAGAATACATTCTTTGATTTAAGGAGATAGAATATTATGGCACTTTACAGCGAAGTTGTTATGGATCATTTTATGCACCCCCGCAACGTGGGCACCATTGAGGATGCCAGCGGTGTCGGCGAGGTCGGCAATGCCAAGTGCGGCGACATTATGAAGATCTACCTGAAGATCGAAAATGACATCATTGAGGATGTCAAGTTCGAGACCTTCGGCTGCGGCAGCGCCATCGCATCTTCCTCCATGGCCACCGAAATGATCAAGGGCAAGTCCATCCACGAGGCCATGGCTCTGACCAACAAGGCTGTTGCAGAGGCTCTGGACGGTCTGCCCGCCCACAAGCTGCACTGCTCCGTGCTGGCTGAGGAAGCCATCAAGTCCGCTCTGAAGGACTACTACGAGAAGAACGGTATCCCCTACGACAAGACGCAGTTCCCCGACTGCGAGAACTGCGGCCACTGCCACGACTAAGTCTATGATCGTATCAACCAAAGGACGCTATGCCCTGCGGGTTATGGTATGTTTTGCCCAGCGGGGCAGGGAGGAGTACATCCCCCTGAAGGAGATCGCGGAAGCGGAAGGAATCTCTCAGAAATATCTGGAATCCATCATGACGGTGCTCAGCAAGGCCGGATTTCTGGACGCGGTCCACGGCAAGGGCGGCGGTTACCGCCTGAACCGGGATCCTCAGGAATACACCATCGGTTCCATCCTGAAGCTGACGGAGGGCGGCCTGTCTGCCGTATCCTGCACAGCCCAGGGCGCCGCGGCATGCTCCCGGACGGAGTGCTGCCAGGCCAAGCCTATGTGGGAACGGCTGGACAAAATGATCGACGATTTCTTTGAAGGGATCACCCTGGCGGATCTTCTGAAAGAAAATGAATAAGAGAAAGCGTGCCGCTGAAGCGGCACGCTTTTTGCGCAGATTCCGGCAGCTTTGATCAGTTTTTTTCAAGTTCCTGGATTCTCGCCCAATGAATTTCCGTTTCTTCATCGGCGGCGGGGATCTGCATACCCTCTTCCCAGATCAGGACCGCTTCATCAGAATCGGGGTCCCCGAAATAGTATGCCTTGATCGGCAGAAGCGTACCGTCTTTGGAAGACCAGTGCGGTTCGCCGTCGGGATCGAAGATGACCTCACCCCAGCCGCCCTGGTAGGCAGAGCGCATACCGGCATAAAGGATGCTTTCATCGGGCAATGCTTTCCGCTGGGCAAGGATCGGCCGCTTCTGAACCTCATAGAGTGCGTTTTTCTCCGCGTCATATCGGATACTGCAGGTCACACCGCCGTAGGCGCAGGTGGTGCGGACGTGGATGTGTCCGTCCTCCAGCCGGGACAGCCGAAGAAGGGTAAAATCCTCTCCCGTCAGGGGTACACAGTCCCAGCAGGTCAGGCCCCACCAGGCGGTGAGCAGAAGCAGGCACACCGCAAGGGCAATGCTCAGCGCTTTGACAAAGACCCTTCGCTTTTCTTTATTCCAGGTCATCCTGACAGACAGCAACGGGGCGGCTTTTTCAACATCGTCCCCCAAGATCAGTTTTTCGTTCATTGTATGCAGCACATCTTTGCATTCGGCGCATTCGCCCAGATGCGCGTCCACAAGCTGTCTGCTTTCTTCGCTGCAGATGCCGTCGTGGTACAGCGGCAGCAGATCCTGGATCACACTGCATGGTACGTTCATGATAATTCCTCCTTAATTTTCAGTTTGGCCCGGTGATAGGTAACTCTTGCCCAACTTTCGGTCTTGCCGAAGAGCAGACCGATTTGCCTGAACGGCAGTTCTCCGAAGACCCGAAGGGAGAACACTTCCTTGTAGGGTTCGGGAAGCCTGTGCAGGATCCGATGGATCCGGAAGGCACTGTCCTTGTCCGCAAGAGTCTCTTCCAGGTCCTCGCCGGATGCCAGATATGCGGCGCTTTCCTCGATGGGTGTGCGTGCGGCTTTTCCCGCGTGGGAATAATAGGTGTTTTTCGCGATCTGGCACAGCCAGACGTAGAGCCTGCACTGGCCCCGGAAGGAGTCGATGCTCCGCAGAGCCTTGAAGAAGGTCTCCTGGGTGACTTCCTGCGCCGTGTCCTCATCCCGGCACAGCGACAGCACATATTTATAGACATCCTTGAAGTACATATTATAAACTTCTTCAAAATCGGTCACATTTTCACCCCGCTTTCGTATATAAGACCGATGTGACAGTCAATTGTTACAATATTTGTTAAGAACGCTGATTGAAAATAAAATATGCTTATGCTATACTTAGCATGTAATAGTTTGTATAGGCCTGCAATATGGGCGGGCGTTTCTACCAACTGCCGTAAATGGTTGACTACAATCGAAGCTGTAGTCAGCCATACTTTTTCGGAGGTAATTTTATGAATTATGATGTAATTGTGATCGGTGCCGGTCCCGGCGGTATTTTTTCTGTTTACGAACTGCTGCAGCAGAAGCCTGACCTGAAGGTTGGTGTTTTTGAGGCAGGCCATGCTCTGGCAAAACGCCGCTGCCCCATCGACGGAGATAAGATCAAGACCTGTATCGGCTGCAAGAGCTGTTCCATCATGAGTGGTTTCGGCGGCGCAGGTGCATTTTCCGACGGCAAGTACAACATCACCAATGATTTCGGCGGTACGCTCTATGAGTACATCGGCAAGAAGCAGGCTCTGGACCTGATGGAGTATGTCGATGAGATCAATATGCGCTACGGCGGCGAGGGCACCAAGCTCTACACCACTGCCGGCACCAAGTTTAAGAAGGCCTGCATCCAGCACGACCTGCATCTGCTGGACGCTTCCGTCCGTCATCTGGGCACCGATATCAACTATGTGGTGCTGGAGAACCTGTATAACGAGCTGAAGCAGAAGGCAGAATTCTTCTTCGACACCCCCGTGGAGTCTGTGGAAGCCATCGAAGGCGGCTATCGGGTCAACTGCAAGGACGGTTCCTACACCTGCGGCAAGTGCATCATCTCTGTCGGCCGCAGCGGCAGCAAGTGGATGGAGAAGGTCTGCAAGGAGCTGAACATCCCCACAAAGTCCAACCGTGTGGACATTGGTGTCCGTGTGGAGCTGCCTGCGGAAGTGTTCTCCCACCTGACTGACGAGCTGTATGAGTCCAAGATCGTCTACCGCACCAAGCAGTACGGCGACCGTGTCCGTACCTTCTGCATGAACCCCAAGGGCGCCGTGGTCAACGAAAATACCAACGGCATCATCACCGTCAACGGCCACAGCTATGAAGATCCCTCGCTGCAGACCAACAACACCAACTTCGCACTGCTGGTGGCGAAGCACTTCTCCGAGCCTTTCAAGGATTCCAACGGCTACGGTGAGTCCATCGCCCGTCTGAGCAATATGCTGGGCGGCGGTGTCATTGTCCAGCGCTTTGGTGACCTGATCCGCGGCCGCCGCTCCACCCCCAAGCGTATGGAGGAATCCTTCGTCACACCCACCCTCAACGCCACCCCCGGCGATCTGAGCCTGGTCCTGCCCAAGAGAATCCTGGACGGCATCACCGAGATGATCTACGCCCTGGACAAGGTCGCTCCCGGTACCGCCAACGACGATACGCTGCTCTATGGTGTGGAAGTCAAGTTCTACAACATGGAAGTGGAAGTCAATGAGAAGCTGGAGTGCTGCTACGAAGGCCTGTACATCATCGGTGACGGCTCCGGCATCACCCACTCTCTGTCCCATGCTTCTGCCAGCGGCGTCCATGTGGCACGGGAGATTACCAGAAACTGATTCAGATAAAAGAAAGACCGCACAGTCTGTGCGGTCTTTTTTATGCGTTTTTCAGCCCACACCTTCATCGGTGATGCCGAAGAGTGCTTCCCGGTTGCTTCTGGCCTGGTCCAGGGCGGCCTGCGCGGCCTGCAGGCCTTCGCCGATGACGGCGATGGTCCGGTCGTAGGATGCCCTGGCGGCGGCATAGGTGCTGTCAGTGATATCCAACGCGGTTTTCCAGTCCTCAATGTCTGCATCCAGCGGCAGGATGCAGTATTCCTTGTGGTCGTCTTCCTTCCACATATGCACCCAGGTAGGCAGCATATCGGCGCTGTCCAGATGGACCTCTCCGTTGGAATACTTCACGAAGGTGAAGCTCAGCAGGACACCATCCTCTGTATGTCCGGAGCTGACCCCTACATTGTCCGAGCGCTGATTGGACAGAAGATTACCCAGAGAATAGACGCACAAGGTCTGATGGTCAGGATCGGTGCTGCTGGTGAGCATGGTCACCGGCTGAATCACATGAGGATGACCGCCGGCAATGACGTCCACACCCAGGTCGCACATTTTCTGGGCGATGGTCTTCTGATAGTCATTGGCGGCGAGCTGGTACTCGTTGCCCCAGTGGATGAACAGCACGATGGCTTCCGCACCTGCTTCTTTCATGTCGGCGATCTGAGATTCGATCCGGCTGTAGAAGGTATCCAGTTTGTTGTAGTCGAAGATATTGACCAGTTCAGCAACGCTGTCATCCAGCGGCAGTCCGCTGACGGAGGGCCGTCCGGCGGAGGTGTACTCGCCGAAGGTGTAGCAGACCATGCCCACCCGGATGCCGTTGATGTCCAGAACCTGATAGCCGGGATCCTCCGGCTTTTCGGTGGTGCCGAGGACGGCCATGCCTTTGGAAATGACGGTGGAATAAGTTCGCCGGATGCCGGCGGCGCCGGTGTCGTTGGTATGGTTGTTGGCAGTGAGGTACATGTCGAAGCCGGCATTTTTTGCGGCATCCACGATCTCATCGGGAGAATTGAACTGAGGGAAGCCGGAATAGCTTCTGCCGTTATCCGTGCCGCCCAGGGTGGTCTCCAGATTTGCGATGGCATAATCTGCCTGGTTTACATAATGCGATATGCGGGAGAAGCTGGAGTCAAAATTGTAAGTCCCGTCGCTTTCCTTGCCGCTGTTGACCACGGGCATATGCATCATCACATCGCCGGTGACGGTGATGGTGGCCCGGCTGGATACTGCAATGGTCCCCGGCTCGGTGGGAACCGTCTGCTCCGGCTGGGTGGGCTCGGGGATGTTCAGGACGTCTCCGATGAAGCCGGAGGTATCGCCGTCGCCGAACAGACCGTTGACGAAGAAATCATAGCAGAACTCCGCCGCGAAGATGGTGACGCCGATGAGCACCGCGGCCACCGCCAGGATCAGAACCAGTCTGGCGATTTTCAGGATCCTGCGAAACTTGTCCTTGTCGATCATAGAAAGCCTCCTTCTGATCAGGTGTCCAGCAGGTAGTGGACGGAGTGGACCGTCTTGCCCCGGCGGCTGTAGACCCGGGGGACGCGCCGGCTGATGCCGCAGATGAATTCATAGTTGAAGCTGTCCGCTGCTTCGGCAATCTGCTCCATGGTGATCTCCGCTCCAGCGGATTTGCCCACCAGAATGACCCGGTCATTGAGGGTCACATCAGGGATGTCGGAAACGTCCACCATCATCTGGTCCATGCAGACCCGGCCCAGGATGGGCGCCCGCTTGCCCCGGATGATGACGTAGAACTTACCGGAGAGGCTTCTGCGGTAGCCGTCGGCATAACCCACAGGGACGGTGGCAACCCGGGTTTGCTTCGTGGTGACGTAGGTGCCGCCGTAGCTGATCTCCCTGCCGGCAGGGAGGGTTTTGATGTGGGTGACCCGGCTGACCCACTGCATGGCGGGGCGCAGGTTCAGAATGCTCCGGTCCACCTCATCGCTGGGATACAGACCGTAGGTGACGATGCCGGCCCGGACCATTTCGTAGTGATTTTCGAAATTCATCAGACCTGCGGAGTTGTCCATATGACGGATGGGGATTTCCACACCCCGTGCTTTCAGCATTTCATAGAAAGTGTCGAAAAGCTCTGCCTGCCGGCGGGATTTTTCCAGATCGGCGCAGTCTGCGGTGGCGAAATGGCTGAACAGACCCTCGGCGCAGAGCCCCGGAAGTCGGGCGATTTTGGCGCAGATGTCGGCATCCTCCGGGGTGGCCTGGAAACCGATGCGGCTCATGCCGGTATCCACAGCCAGGTGGAACACGGCGGTCTTATCCAGCTTCTGGGCAGCTGCAGACAGGGCGACGGCGTCCTCATAATGGAAGATGGTGGGGCGGATTTCGGCCTCAATCAGGGTGGGGAAGGCCCGGACAGGGGTATGCCCCAGGATCAGGATGGGGTTGTACAGACCTGCCTGACGCAGCTCCATGGCTTCCAGCACGGAGGAGACACCGAAAAAGGCGCACTTGTCCTGCAGAAGGCGGGCTACCTGAATGGCACCGTGGCCATAGGCATCGGCTTTAATAACAGCCATTACATCCACACCCACCCGGGCGCGGATGGCATCAATATTGGCATCGATGGCGTCCAGATCGATTTTGACATAGGTATTATCAAAATTCAAAGAGAATCAACTCCAAAGCAAACAGTTTTGGCTATTTTATCATGAATCAGAGGAAAAGTAAACCGCACGGGTCTTAAGATTTTACCGACAAAAACCGACACCGCCGACAGGCGGTGAGCGGATGAGTCCGCAAACGCAATCAGTCCGGTACATAAATGTACCGGACTGATTACTTTTTCAAGAAGAATTGCGACTCAAGAGAAAGGTACTACCCACGATTGACAGGAAAATAATCATTCCGCTTCGGTCAGTTCGTCGTCCCCGCCAGGAAAAGGAAGAGTGAAGCGGCTGATATGCCCCGAATCCCTGTCTGTTTCGTTGAACTTATTATAATTAAAATGATTTATTATGTCAAGCGATAATTGTCGAAGGTTTTAATTTAGTTGAAAACCGATCCTTATGATGATATAGTATATAAAGAGAATAGTTCTGAAAATCCCTGTGTTCCTCTCAATACAGGTGGCTACAGGAGTGAAAAAATGATCAGACAGCATCAGACGGAACGGGCAAATCAGCGGCTGCGGCTCATGGAAGACAGCCTGCTGAATTTGCTGCGCACAATGAAATACGAGCAGATCACCGTCAAGGATATCTGCCAGGAGAGCAACATTCCCCGACGGACCTTCTATCATTACTTCGAGAGCAAGGATGATGTGCTGGACGCTGCCATTGAGAGTATGATGATGTCCTGCAATCTGAATGCGGTTTTTGAGTTTTCCTCCGGCAGGGAGGCCATGAAGCAGAGCTTTGTCCGCTTTTTTCAGTTCTGGGAGGGCGAAAACCGTGAGATTCTGAGCCGGCTGCTGGAAAACGGGCAGGATTCGCGCCTGGTGTCAAATATGATGAAGATGGCCCGCCTGGAAAAGCATCAGTATACCCGCAGCGGGCAGCTTACGGACAAGCAGATCGAAGTGGGCATTCTGGTGGGAACGGCCGGCTTTTTTGCACTGCTGTTCCACTGGTGCCGCCATGGCTATCAGGAATCTGCGGAGGAGATGGCGGAACACGCTGCCTGGATTTTGACAGAGCCGCTGTTCGCACCATGAGTCTTTTACGGCCTCGTGATTTTGCACGAGATCAAAGTTTCTTTTTTGGATTCGAGTGGCACACTTGTGCAAAAGTGCGTGTTGCGCAGGTGTGCCACTGAATTTTATAATGGAAATGATTACGAGATAAAAGAGGAGGATTCCCAATGGCAAAACCCTACAAACAAGAGAAAAAAGCTTACAAACGCATGAAGCGGAAGCTGGTGACTCCCTGGAAGACCCTTGCGATCATCTGCCTGGTGCTGACCCTGATCATGGCACCGGTCACCTTCGCGCTGAATATGTTTGACAATACCGTTGCGGCCTTCGTCGGCGGCACCTTCTGGGAGCTGGAGAACGCGGACCCCAACGCCAACTATTTCACGATGGATTTTGAAACCACCGAGGAGATGACCGACTACGGTCTGCAGCTGTGCCGTCAGGTGGAAGCGGAAGGCGCTGCGCTGCTGATGAACAACGGCGCTCTGCCTCTGGCAGAGGGCTCCAAGGTCAGCACCCTGTCTTCCAGCTCTGTCAACCTGGTTTACGGCGGTACCGGTTCCGGTAACGTGGACGCATCCAAGGCTGACAACCTGAAGGTCGCTCTGGAGAAGTCAGGCTTTGAGGTCAACCCCACCCTGTGGGATTGGTACCTCAGCGAGGAAGGCGCAGTCTACAACCGCAGTGCCGGAGCCGGTGAGAGCGCTGTCCTGGCTGGTCAGGCTTCCATCGCCGAAGTTCCCGTGGATGTTTATCCTCAGGATGTCAAGGATTCCATCGCTTCCTACGGCGATGCCGTCATCATCACCTTCTCCCGCGTCGGCGGCGAGGGCTACGACCTGGAGTTCCAGGATTACAACTATCTGGCGCTGAGCGCTGAGGAGCAGGAAATGCTGGCATGGGCTTCCGAGATGAAGGCCGACGGCACCATCAAGAGCATCATTGTACTGATCAACACCTCCAACGCTCTGCAGATGGACTTTCTGAAGGGCAATCCTTATGATGTGGACGCCTGCCTGTGGATCGGCGGCGTGGGCATCAGCGGCACCAATGCCGTTACCGACATCCTGGCAGGCAAGGTCAATCCTTCCGGCAGCCTGGTTGACACCTACTGCTACGATAACTATTCCTCCCCCGCTATGCAGAACTTCGTGCCCACCACCTACGGCGGCTATGACGGCATGAACATTCCTTCCTCCGCCAAGTCCTACATGATCTATCAGGAAGGCATCTATGTGGGTTACAAGTACTACGAGACCCGCTATGAGGACTATGTCATGGGCACCGGCAACGCAGGCGCCTATGCTTACGGCGACGATGTCGCGTATCCCTTTGGTCACGGCCTGAGCTATACCACCTTCAGCTACTCCGGCATGGATGTCAGCTATGACGGCGCAGCCGATACCTACAATATCGAGATCACTGTCACTAACACCGGCGATATGGCCGGCAAGGAGACTGTACAGGTCTATGTACAGACCCCCTATACCCAGTACGACATCGACAACGGTGTGGAGAAGGCTTCCGTCAATCTGGTCGGCTTTGGCAAGACTGATATCCTGGAACCCGGCGAAAATGAGACTCTGACCATTGCCGTTGACAAGCGCGACATCGCTTCCTACGACGCCTACGGCGCAGGCACCTATATTCTGGATGCCGGCGATTACTATCTGACTGTCGCTACCGATGCTCACAATGCTGTCAACAATGTTCTGGCAGCCAAGGAATACACTGTTGAAAGCACCGAAGGCCGCATGGATGCCGACGGCAACGCAGAACTGGTCTACACCTGGACGGAGGAAGAACTGGACACCGAGTCCTACTCCACCTCTCTGAATGGCACTGAGATCGTCAACCAGCTGTCCGGCGCCGACCTGAACCTGTACGACGGCTGCGAGGACACCATTGTATACCTCTCCCGTAACGACTGGGAAGGCACCTGGCCCACCGAGATCCATCAGATCAACCTGACTGAGCAGCTGATCGCTGACCTGCAGGATGTGCAGTATGATCCCGCTGACTATCAGGCCATGAACCTGCCCAAGATGGGCGCCAACAACGGCCTGACCCTGTACAACATGATCGGCAAGGATTATGACGATCCCCAATGGGATATGCTGCTGGATCAGCTGACCTTCGATGAGATGGTCTCCTGCATCGGTGACTCCTTCCACTGGAGAATGCCCATCGAGTCCATCCAGGCTCCCGGCACCCGTGACGAGAATGGTCCTCAGGGCCTGACCGCTTCCCTGCTTGGCTCTGACGCTTCCCAGATGGATGCTACCGCCTTCACTTCCGAGGACGTGATGGCTGCAACTTACAATACCGAACTGATGTACCAGGTTGGTAATGTGATCGGCAACAACTGCCTGTCTGCCGGTGTCGCCTGTCTGTATGGCCCCGGCTCCAATACCCACCGTACTCCCTACGGCGGCCGTAACTTTGAATACTACTCCGAGGACAGCTTCCTGGCCGGTGAGATCGGCGGCGCTGAAGTCCAGGGTATCCAGGACAAGGGCGTTGACGTTGTCATGAAGCATTTTGCTCTGAACGACTGCGAGCAGGACCGACTGGGTCAGGCTGCATGGGTGGGCGAGCAGGCTGCCCGTGAGATCTACCTGAAGGCATTCCAGAAGCCTCTGGAAGAGTGCGGCGGTAATGGTGTTATGACCGCGTACACCCGTTGGGGCACCACCTGGTCCGGCGGCCACGAGGGCCTGATGAGCGGCATCATGCGCGGCGAATGGGGCAACCAGGGTATGTCCATTACCGATAACGTCCTGGTCACCTACTGCAACGGTGTCGACGGTGTCATGGGCGGCGGTGTTACCACTTACGATGCCATGCTGTGGTATGTTACCGCGCAGCTGCCCGAATATGCCAATGACGGTGTGGTTGTCAACGCAATGCGTGAGGCCTGCCATCACAACCTGTATGCTCTGGCCAACTCTTCCGGCATGAACGGTGTGGGTGCCAATACCACCATCAAGCGTGTGGTCCCCTCCGTCATCACCATCTGCATGATCATTGCCTGCGGCTGCTGCTTCTTCGCACTGGTCGGCATCGTCATGTGGATCATCGGAAGCAGAAAGCTGAAGAAGTCCGACGAATGCAAGGCTTACAAGGCTGCAGTGGCTGCCTATAAAGCTTCCAAAAAGGCCTGATCCCATATCCGCGGATAAAGCACCATAATGACAAAGGCCCACTGGCAATGCCGGTGGGCCTTTCTGCACTACCCATGGGGATCCACGGGACTTCCCGGAACCCCATCTGCTTTGCCAGGGCACCAGCTTCGCTGCGGATACTGTCCTTCAGTCCCCCTGAATAGGCAAAGACCAGAATGTCCTTGCGGAAATGATGCTTTTGGGGGAATTTCTTCAGAAGCGCAATGGCGTCTTTGAGAGAATGGCGTATTCTTCCGGCAGAATTCCGGACATGACCGGGGATGGAGCTGCTTTTCCTGGGTCAGAAAACGCACAATTAACAATTCACTAACACAAAATAAGCAAATCGGAATTATTTCCGAGTTAGAATACAGCCATCAAATCAAACAAGACAACTCAAAGGAGATCATACATTATGGCTAAGTTTGCAGACCACATGGAGAAAATCGCTGACGGTGTTGCCGAGGGCTACCAGAAGATCGAAGACGGCGTTGTGGAGGGGTACAAAAAGATCGAGACCGGTGTTGTGGAAGGCTTCACCGATATGACCGACAAGGTTTCCGGCGCGATCCTGAATGAGGATGGCTCCCTGAAAACCGGCAAGGTCGGGGAGGCGGTCGTCGGCGCCTACAAAAAGGTGGAGACTGCTTTCGTGAACACCTTCATGGCGAAGGAGGGGGAGTCCGCGCAAGAGGCAAAGGCCCGCGTTGCTGCGGAGCAGAAGGCACGGGAAGAGCGGATGAAGGCTGACGCGGAAAAGCGCGCCGCTGACCAGCAGGCCATGATCGAAGCCAGCCTGGAAAACGCGAAAAACGCAGGCAAGTTCCACCGTTGAAACGATTGCATTTCTCCGGATGATGCATTAAAATGGAGTCATGCAGGGAGCAGAAAATGCGGCCCAATCGGAGCAAAAGGAGCAATGTGCAATGAATCAGGACATCGAATCCATCATCAAAAAGACCGTTAAGATTGCGGGAGTTACCTGTGTCGCTGCGGGCGCCGTCGCTCTGGTGACCAGCGCTGCTGCCGTCAAAGCCCTCGTGGAAGGCGGCAGATATCTGAAAGACACCGTCAGGAAGATCATTGACGAGGAACCCGCGACTGCGGAAGATTCTGTGGTGGAAGCTGCGGAAGAAAGCGCCGCGGAGCCTGTCGCTGAGCAGACGCCGGAAGAGACCACAGTGGAAGAAGAGGATTTTGCTGAAGCGGAACCCCCTCAGAACTGAGCAAAAGACCGCATGGACATGAGTTCATGCGGCTTTTTTATCTGTTTGCAAAGTGGAACAGGGACTTAATCGGTTTTTCTTGCAGCATAAGTAACGACGTTCGTACGCAGGCGACTGATACAGGATTCTCTCGGAATATCGTATTCCTGTTCGGCAACAGTGGTTTTCAGAATTTCGCAATCGCAGAATACGTTACTTAAAATGGATTGCAGTTTGTCTGTCGGAAGGTTAATTTCAAATTGCGCTTCCATGGCTTCCTGCGTCTGTGTGTTCGTTTCCTCAACGCTGGAATTAATCACCAGACATACAATACCGTTCTTGCGCAATCCTTCCTTGATCTCGAATAACTTGCTCAGGAAAGACTCTTGTGAATCCATGTGTTCCAATGCAGAAACTGCCATAATAAAATCATAGGAGTTACTTTGAATTTCATATTCTTCAATGGATTTTGTGATCCCGTTTATGCTTGATGTCACATTATGTGCTTGTGCGTTATCCAATAGTTTCTCGATTGCGATGGCCAATAGGTCAACACAGTCGATCATGCAGGGGATCTTTTGAAATCTTTCTGCAATGTAGATGCTGTTGCGTCCAACACCGCAGCCCAAGTCTAAAACCCGAAGGGCATCATACCCATCAAAATGTGATGCAATTTCCCGAACTGTCTTGATCGGACGTTTCAGCCAGCTGTCTGTATGATACAGTTTCTGGCTTGTGTAGATTTCCGTGTGAGATTTTCGTTCGCTTTCTCTGATGCGGACCAGTCGTTCGTTCATAGATATCCCCTCGAATTCAAGTTTACCGGTCAGTCCATTGTACACCAGCGCATGTCCTGTTTGCAAACAAAAAATATGGTGAAATATGTCCCTGCCTGTGATACAATGCTTGTATATAATGCCTGCCTTTTTCATCGAGAGGGGACGCATAGATTGGAGTTTTGGAAGATGATTAGAATTTTGTTCGTCTGCCACGGCAATATTTGCCGCAGTCCGATGGCGGAGTTTGTAATGAAGGATCTGGTTCGGAAGGCGGGAGTTTCGGACCGGTTTGAGATTGCTTCCGCAGCGGTGAGTAGGGAGGAGATCGGCAATCCCGTATATCCGCCCGCCCGGCGGGAACTGGAAAAACATGGAATTCGCTGCGATGGCCATGCCGCGCATCAGATCACCCGTGGGGAGTACAGCCGCTATGATCGGGTCTATTACATGGACGGCAGCAATGCCAGATATCTGGAGCGGATGCTCCCGGATACTGCCAGATGTTATCCGCTCCTGGACCGGGATGTGGCGGATCCCTGGTATACCGGAGACTTTTCCCAGACCTGGGAGGACATCCAGGAAGGCTGCCGCAGAATCTTGGAGGAATTTGTATGATGGATCTGGAACGACTGGAAGAACAGCTGGCGCAGCTGCCTCTGTACGGCTATTTTCATATCGACCCGCAGACGCTGGAGTTTTCTGACCGGATCCGCTGGATCTGCCGGCATGAGTGCCCCATGTACGACAAGACCTGGGCCTGTCCCCCCGGTGTGGGACCGGTGGCGGAGTGCAGGGCCAAGTGTCAGAGTTATCAGAATTGTCTGATGATTGCCACCATCACAGAGGTTGCGGATATCGCAGACATCAACGAGACGCTGGCTACCCGTCCGGAACATGAAGCCATCACCAATCAGGTGCGGGATCTGATGCGCGAGCAGGGCGTGAAACCCTATATTTTGTCCACGGAGGCCTGCACCATCTGCGAACGCTGCGCTTATCTGGATGGATTGCCCTGCCGTCTGCCGGGGAAGATGCATCCGTGCGTGGAAAGCCATGGCATCAACATTATTCCCACACTGGAAGAAAACGGCATTGAGTTCCAGTTTGGAGCCAATGTGGTTACCTGG
The DNA here is from genome assembly GCA_017620525.1 of Oscillospiraceae bacterium. GTDB lineage: Bacteria > Bacillota > Clostridia > Oscillospirales > Oscillospiraceae > Faecousia. The sequence continues at coordinate 46,159 of JAGAUY010000055.1, forward strand.
ATATCGCTTCTTTTTTATTGATAAAAAAGTATAAATAGGAATTTCCTTTTTCTGGAAATTCCTATTTACTTTTTATGCCGGATATTGTATGATAAGGAAGAACAGAGTAGGAGACCTTGCGTTAAGTGCCACTGGGACGGGGAGTTGCCCGGAGGACGAAGGATGCAATCCACGATAAGGTCACCGCACCCGCTGTTGCATATGGGACAACCTCCTTTATGTAGCAACGATACTCGGTTGGGCGAATGGTCAGCTGTGTGTTGCGCTGCCGCACCCGACGGGTAATCCGTATATATTTTACTCCCCACCGCCGCCGGCGCTGGGGATTTTTGTATGCGGAACCGTTGGAACGCAGTATGTGCCGTTTGCTACATTAAAAGGAGGAATTATTTATGGCAAAAACCGAAAAAAGCACCGCTCTTTACAAGACACCCTTTTCCTCGTCCTACTGGCGGGATGCCGCGGCGGAAATGAAGAGCACCAAAATGCTGGTTATGACTGCGCTGATGATCGCGCTTCGGGTGGCGCTGAAGCCCCTGGCGATCCCGCTGGGTCCCCAGCTGAGTATTCAGACGGCCATGCTGGCCACCGCCCTGGGCGCGATGATCTTCGGCCCTGTGCTGGCGATTCCTGCGGCCATCATCTCCGATACCATCGGATTTATGATCTACCCCACCGGTGATTATTTCCTGCCCTTCGTTCTGACGGAGATTGCCAGCACCATGTTCTATGCGATCTTCCTGTATCGGGCAAAGGTATCTCCCATCCGGGTGATGCTGAGCCGCTTCTGCATCTGCTTCTTTGTCAATGTGGTGCTGCAGCAGTTCATCTATGCCTGGTGGTATGTCTACATCGGAAATCCCGAAGAAGCAAAGGAATCCATCCTGGGCATCATGACCCTGACCCGGATCTTCAAGAATCTGGCGATGTTCCCCATCGAGTCTGTGGTGCTGACCTTGTTCCTGCGATTCCTGCTGCCTGTGACCAGACGGGCGGGCCTGACCTACTGCGCTGATGTGGACATGAAGTTTACGAAGCGTCAGATTGCCGCGCTGGTGTGCCTGATGGTCATCGGCATCGGCAGCGCCGTGGGTTACCTGGGTTATCGCTACAGCAATACTTCCCGCAGCGCTGATTACTCCGATGAGGAGCGTGTCACGGCCAATAAGGGCATGGCGCAGCTGGTGATGGAACGCACCGACGATTGGGATGACGAGACTGTGATCTGCATCGTGGACAGCGCTTACCGCGGCCTGTTCCAGTCTGAAACGGACTACACCGTAGCGGTGTATGTGCTCGACGAGGAGGCTTTCGCCGTCGGTCAGGCAGCAGATGCGGATTACGGCATGGCAACCCTCTGGGGTTATTCCAAGAGCGGTCCCAAGAAGGACCAATATCAGTCCCTGGTGAAGGTAGCCAGCGCCAGCGTGGTCAAGAACGAGAAGACCGGAGAGATTCTGGCATTCGAAGTGACCCCTGCAGAATAACGGATTCAGGCACGCGGCTGCAAAGCCGCGTGCTTTTTTACCCGGTTGACAGGCAGATTGCGGTGGAATATACTGGATGTACACAGCATAAATTATGATAAAGAATGGAGGGTGCCTATGCTGAATGGACTGACAACATACATACCCCAGATCACATTGTACGACAATCTGGAGTTTCTGATCCGCATCGTGCTTGCCGGATTTCTCGGCATCATCGTGGGACTGGAGCGGGCAAAGCGGCTGAAAGAAGCGGGTACCCGAACCCACTGCATCATTGCCTGCACCGCAGCGACGCTGATGATCCTGTCCAAATATGCCTTCGGCGACGTGGGCAGCGGCGACGGCGCCCGGATCGCAGCACAGGTGGTCAGCGGAATCTCATTCCTGGGTGCCGGCGTGATCTTCCGTTCCGGCAGATTTTCCATTCAGGGTTTGACGACTGCTGCCGGCATCTGGGGTACCGCTGCTGTGGGCATGGCCGTGGGCGCTGGACTGTACTGGGTGGGTCTGATGACCACCGCCGCTCTGGTGATCATCCAGGTGGTGCTGCACCGGATCCGCATCGGCAGCAATGCCTTTGCTACCCAGGAGATCGCTGTTCGGCTGCAGGATGATCCCCAGACTCATGCGGTTTTTGACGGATTGATCCTTTCGCACAAAGGCCAGATCATCGAGAGCAGCCTGCGCCGGGACGGGGAATACATCAGCATGAACCTGGTGGTGCGGCTGCCGGAACCGGTGACCCATGAGGAAGCGTTGGCACTGCTGACGGCCAACCCGGGTATTACTCAGATCAGCGTATAAAGTCAATGGCAGACGCGTTTGCGTCTGCCATTTCTTTTGCGGTTACTGCAGGCCCTGCTCGTAGGCCTCGATCATCTTCTTGACCATCTGGCCGCCGACGGAGCCAGCCTCACGGGAGGTCAGGTGACCGTTGTAGCCGTTGGTCAGGTTGACGCCGACCTCCTGTGCAGCCTGCATCTTGAACTTGTCCATTGCTTCACGGGCTTCAGGAATGTTGATCTGGTTATTGTTCTTCATGATAGATCGCTCCTTTGTCGTTTTTCCCGGAAAGAGTCGATGTTTTCCGGGGAAAACGTCTTTTCTTTCCGTAATCCTAGTTTGACCAAAGTCGAAATCGGTATGTGTGTAAGGTTGCGGAAAGAATGGAAACGGATTCCTTGTTTTTCAAAATGATATCCAAGATCTTGTAAACGCGCAATGCCGGATCGGAGTGTGACTCAGATCTGGCATTGATTTATTTGCTGCGTCTGATGCGCTGTCTTGTGCGCAAATGGTTGTTTGCTCAGGAAATGATGGTGGAAATGCCTTCCGGAATAACCGTGATGCTGCCTTTTCGGCCCAGGAGACGGTCTGCGATTTCCAATGCCTGGCTGATATCCCCGGCAGGATGCATTTTCATGGCTTTTACAAGGCCGGCATCCGCATGAGAGATCAGCACCACATGGAATCTGGACAGGATACGGGCGAGGATCTGGCTTTCCCATTGATCCGGTACAGTATCCTTTTTGGGGGTCGCTTCAATTGCTGCCAGGATTTCGGCGGCAGAAATATCCTGCGTCATGGTCTGCATGAAGGATTCGCCGCCGTGACCGTCATTGCAGGCAGCGGCCATGATAATCACACCTCCATCCCGGCAGGTGGCTTCTGCGGCGGTCATACCCTTGACAGCCTGATAGATGTTCTGATCCAGGGGATGGCCGTTGTTGGTGGTGATCACGATGTCGGAAGGAACCTTTAGGCATTGACACAGATCCCGCAGAAACGCGGCGCCGGCAAGATGCGCCTGTTCACAGGCACCGGCAAAAGCGCCGACTACCTGATGCTTCGCGTTGATAACTACGTTGCAGATAAAGGCAAGTCCGGCAGCGCGTGCTGCATGGATCATATCCCGATGGATGGGATTGCCATCCAGGATGCCGGTTCGGGCGCAGGGATGGCTGATAAATGCTGCGTTATGATTCCAGTATACAGTTTCCCGGGCGGCGATCCCCGGGAGGACGCTTTTTCTTCCACCGGAGAAGCCGGCAAAGAAATGGGGTTCGATAAAGCCTTCGCTGACCAGCAGATCGGCCTGGGCGGCCAGACGGTTGATCCGCAGTGCACCGCCCGAGGGAAGGGTGCCGATGGTGACAAGGTTGTGCTCATCTGCGCAGTCATGCACCACGATGTTCTCCCGGGCAACGATCTCCGGTCCGAATTTTTCGGTGAGTTCTGCTTGCGTGGTTTCCCGGTGGCAGCCGGTGGCGATGAGGATGGTGATGCGGGCCTGGGGATTGCCCCGGCGGATGGCCGCCAGCATGGGCGGGATCAGGATCTTGCTGGGGACCGGGCGGGTGTGATCGCTGGCGATCAGAACAATATTCTGTTTGCCTTCCGCCAGCTTTTCCAGCGGCTCGGAACCGATGGGAGCGCGCAGGGCAGCTTCCACAAGCTCCCGTTCTCCAAGAGCGGGGGTATATGCTTCCAGACGGCTGCGCAGGACGGCGCCGATCCGTGAGTCCGGGATGTCAGCAGAAAGATGGGTTCGGCCATAGGGAATGGAAATGTTCATGCTGCCAGCCTCCTTCCGGGATCAAAAGCATACCTTGCCGGGATTGAGAATATTCTTCTCATCAAACACCCGCTTGATACCCTGCATCAGGGCAATGGGTGTTTCGCCGTACTGGCGGCGCAGATACGCCTTTTTGGCATAGCCGATGCCGTGTTCACCGGATACCAGACCGCCCAGTTCCACGGCTTTCTGGTACATACGGTCGAAGCAATCGGACTTAACTTGTTCCCAGTCCGGGTCAGACAATGTATCCCGGCAGATGTAAACGTGCAGATTGCCGTCGCCGGCGTGGCCGAAGCTGGGGATACGAACGTGGAATTCGTCAGCCAGTTCGTGGGTGTATTTGATGAAGGTATCGACTTGATTGCCGGGAACCACCACATCGCACTCGTCCATTTCTGTAGTGGAGGCTTTGATGGCTTCCAGGAACGCGCCGCGGGCGGACCAGACAGATTTCTTTCGCTCATCGGTGTCGACGATGTATGCATCCAGCGCGCCGATCTTCAGGCAGAGTTCAGCCACGGTGCTCATATCCTGATCCACCTGGGCATCGGTATTGCCGTCGAAGGTCAGCAGGATATAGGCATCGTTTTTGGTATCAGGGAATTTTTTGCCCAGATAGTTTTCAGAGAAGAGAATGGTGTCCCGGGACATATACTCGATGGCAGTGGGGGTCACCTTGGAGCGGATGATCTCCGGAACGGCTTCAATGGCACTTTTCATATCGGGGAAAGGAACCAGAAGACTTACGGAGATTTTCGGCAGGGGAACCAGTTTCAGAACAGCCTCGCAGATGACGCACAGGGTGCCTTCAGAGCCGATGATCAGATCCTTCAGGCTGTAGCCGGAGCTGTTTTTTGCCACCGCGGCGCCGAAGGTCTGGATTTCTCCGTTCGGCAGCACCACGGTCAGGGAACGGACATAATCCCGGGTAACACCATATTTGACCGCGCGCATACCGCCGGCATTGGTGGAAATATTGCCGCCGATGGTGGCGGACTTCTCACCGGGATCCGGGGGATACAGGAAGTCGTGTTCCTCGGCAAATGCCGCAAGCTCCATCAGCAGAACACCGGGCTGGACAGTAACGGTCAGGTTATTCTCGTCAAGGGCGAGGATCCTGTTCATTTTGGTGGTTTCCAGCAGAATTCCTCCGTGGATGGCAACGGCAGCGCCGACCAGACCGGTACCGCTGCCGCGGACGGTAACGGGGATGTTCCGCTCGTAGGCCAGTTTCATGACGGCGGAAACTTCCTGGGTGGAATGGACACGAACCAGAACCTCCGGCATCCGGGAGATGCCGCCGAGTTCATCGTGGGCATAGTCGGGATTGATGGCCTGGCCGTGAAGTACATCGGCTTCGCCGACAATGACTTGTAAAGCGGCAATATCCGCTGCGGTAACGTTGTTGTACATCAGGACACCCCCTTGATCCGGTGGATCAGCTTCGGAACGATCTCATTGACGTCGCCGACCACGCAGTAATGCGCCACATCGAAAATAGGCGCTGCAGGGTCGGAGTTGATGGCTACAATGCAGTCCGAGGATTTCATACCTGCGGCAAACTGTACTGCGCCGGAAATACCCAGAGTGAAGATCAGCTTGGGTTTTACGGTTCTGCCGGACAGACCGATCTGGTGTTTGGCATCATAAACATTTGCTTCCACCAGGGGTCTGGTGCAGGCTACCACGCCGCCGAGCAGATCGGCCAGTTCTCCGGCCAGTTGGCGCATGGATTCGGAAGAAGCGCCGCGGCCCACGGCCACGATAACCTCTGCTTCCGCGATGTCGATGTCTGTGGGTTTGCCGGAAGATCCCAGCACCTCAATGGCGGACAGGCACATGGCCCCGGTGACGTTCATGGGGATGATCTCGCCGGAGGGATGATCACTGGGTTTCGGCTCGCTGAACACCTTGTAGCGTACGGTGCAGAACTGGGGACGGGTATTTGGGGTAACGATCTGGGCCATGATGTTGCCGCCGAAGGCCGGACGGATCTGCACGAGATCCGTGTTTTCCTTCATTTCCAGAACGGTGCAGTCTGCGGTCAGGCCCGTACGGCAGCGGGCGGCCACACGGGGAGCCAGCTGCCGGCCCAGATTGGTGGCACCGACCAGAATAGAGGAGGGCTTGACAGTGTCGATAAAGTCGCAGAAGGCTGCGGCATAAGGTTCAATGCGGAAGTCGGCAAAGGCCGGGTGGTCATAAACAAACACCTTGTCCACACCGTAGTGTCGGAGCGTTTCGGCGCAGTGCTCCACCTGATGACCGATCACAAGGGCATAGACCGGATGGCCGGTAACCCGGGCCAGCTCTCCCGCCTTGCCGCAAAGCTCAAAGGTTACCCGATGGATCTTACCGCCGGAACAGTCGGCATATACACAGATGCCGTTCCATAGGGATTTGTCGATCTGCCTGGTTTCCTCAACGAATTCCACCAGGCCCTGTCCTTTGCGGACGCACATCTTGCACATCTTGCAGCCGGAAGAAATGTCCAGAACACCGTCTTTGTAGGAAATGGCCTGGAAAGGACAGATTTCCGTCAGCGCGGCTGCTTTTTCCGGGGTGACAAGATGGTGATTAATAACCAGTTTTCCCATGCTCCATTCCTCCTTACAGCATTTTCTTGTCCCGCAGAAGTGTGTACAGCGCCTGGGCCTGCACATCGGAATCCCCTTCGATGGTCTTCTTTGCGGATACCTTTTCCGGCGGGAAGATCCGTTCGACCTGGGTGGCGGAACCGGACAGACCGTAGTGATCCAGGTCCTGATCGTCAAAGTCCGCAAAAGTCAGGAATCCGACGGAGGAATCCTGCAGGGACTTTCTGATTTTGTAGGAAGGCAGCCGGGGGGTGTTGATATCTGCGTCAACGCTGATCAGGCAGGGCGGGGCAATGCTCATGGTTATGATTCTATCATCCAGACTGACGGTCAGCAGGAATTTCCCGTCCCGGTAATCATCGATGGACAGTACATTGGACACATTGGGAATATTCAGATATTCGGCCACCTCTGCGCCGACCTGGGCGGTGTCGCCGTCGGTGGTCTGCTTGCCGCAGATAATCAGATCGTATGCGCCGCATTTTTGAATGCCCTGAGACAGGGTGTAGGCGGTGGCCAGCACATCGGCACCGGCGAATTTCCGGTCTGTCAGTACGGTGCCGCCCCGGACGCCCATGCATACGGTCTCCTGGATCACGGCTTTTGCCTGGGGCGGTCCCATGGTGATGGTATCCACGGTGCCGCCAAAACGCTCCGCAAGGGACAGGGCGGCTTCGATACCGTAAAGGTCATAGGGGTTGATTTTGCTGGGGATTCCGCTTCGCTTCAGAACGCCGGTCACCGGATCCACTTCCACATTGTTGGAACCGGGCACCTGCTTTACGCAAACCAGTATGTTCATAATGCACATCTCCTTGTACAAAGTGACTTCTTATGCTGCTGATGGATACCCTATGCCTATATCATATTACAGATGTGATATTTTGACAAGAAAAACATGGTAATTTGCGCGAAATTGTGCAAAGTGCCGGGTTGGGGCGGAAATAAAGCTCCCGGATCATCCGGGAGCTTTATTGACAGATATTCAATCGGGGACGCGGGCGATTGCGTCGGTATAGGTTGCAAGAATCTGTGCGGCGGCGGCCTTGCGTATACTGTGGAAGGTTTTCTCTTCTTCTGTTCTGCATTTTTTCCAGCTGGTGGAAAAACGCTCCTGAATCGTGACGGTGGTTGTCCCCAGAATCAATTTGTCGGCGAGAAAGACAATAGCCTCTTCGTTCAATTCTGTTCCGGTGCAATCGCAGTGGCTCCGGATCACACCGGCAATTTTCGGATACCCCAGTTTGTCCAGATACCAGGCCCCGCGCTGCGCATGGAGATCCTCGGTCCTGGCAATATCATGAAGCAGCGCACCGGCTTCGATCAGATCCATATCCAGAGGGAATCCCCGTTCGAGCAGGGGAGCGGCCAGATTTGCGGCTTTTTGCGCCACACAGCGGCAATGGCTGACGATGTTCTCAGGTGTCCGGGCAGCATCCAGAAGCCGATGGCACACCGCCCGGTCCAGTACCGGGTGGGGAGCGATGCCGTAACGCAGAATGCACGAAGAACCCAACTCTGCCGTAAGGTGCGCATAGGCAGTATAGGGAAGCTTCTCCTGCCGATCCAGAAACAGCTCCATGACAGCGCTGTGGGTGATGACCGCAACATCTCCCGAGCACATGGAAAGGGCCTTCTCAAGGGCGCGGGTAAAGCGTTTCAAACCATCCTGCCGGTTTTCCGCATCCGGAAAGGGAAGCGTTTTGTCGGTTGCGCGGGCGGCATACAACTCCGGGAAGCGCCTGCGGATCTCATCGAAAGTCAGGCCGTCCCATTGGCCCATATCCAGTTCCCGGAAATCATCCAGTACGGTAAAAGGCTTGCCGAAGGCCCGGGCGGTTTGGGTCGCCCGCAGCAGCGGACTGGAAAACAGGGTGACTTGCCGGTCTGCAAATTCTGCCCCCAGCAGCGCAGCCTGAAGGCATCCCAATTTGCTCAGGGGAAGATCGGTCCTTCCCAGACACATGTGTTTTCCGTCGGGAAAATCCGGCTGACCATGGCGGATAAGGTAAATATTACGCATCAGAATATCTCTCCGAAGTACTTTTTGTACAGGCTGTCCACGCTGTGCTGCAGTTCATCCATAAAGCCGCGGTACAGGTCCAGCAGCTGTTTTCCGTATTCTGTCAGGGTGCTCTGACCGCCGTTGGGGCCGCCCTGGCTGCGTATGACCAGGGGATAGGATAGCTGGGATTCCAGGATCCGGATGATATTCCAGCCTGTGGAATAGGAGATCTGCATCCGCTGGCAGGCGGTGCGGACAGAGGATGTTTCTTCCACCAATTCCAGAAGCATGGCTATTTTTTCGTCAAAAAACGTAACTTCCCGGGCCAGAGCGGCAGATACCTGGGGGCGGGTCAGCTGGCGGTTGTGGTATTGCAGCAGCGCGTCGTAATCCTCCATGGTATCGGCGTCCAGCAAAATGCCGGGATCATTCACCGGGATCTTCGTCAGAGGTACGGGCAGACGGGAGACTGCCCCTCTGAGACCCATGGAACCGTTGTCGGCGAGGATCCGGGGAATCAGTTCGGTGGACATCAGCATGGGATGGCCGGTCTGGTTCTGACAGGTGGGGCAGGCAAGAGGCGCGTCGGAAGCGATCAGCGCTTCCACCGTGGCGGAAGTAAACAACGGAATATCCACGGGGGTGAACAGCACCCGGGTGCATTTATCCTGAATATACTCCAGACCGATTTTTGCCGAGTCGAACATCTGGCTGGTGGCAAAGTCGTTGTTGCGCAGGAAAATGATACCCTGATTGGAAAGATGCCGCTCCAGGGTGGCAGCGTTATACCCGGTGATCATGACGATCTTGCCGACGCCGGCCTGGCGCAGTGTAGCGACCACACGCTGGGCAATGGAGATGGAGCCGATATTCAGCATGGGTTTGAATTCGCCCATTCTGGACGATAGTCCCGCCGCAACAATAACTGCGCCTGTCTGCATGAAAAATCCTCCCGGAATACGAATTAAAAGCGATTTGCAATACAATGGAAATTGCTTTGTATATACTATACTCCCATTCTTCCGATTTGTAAACTGAGAACAAATAAAATATTGTAAATAGCGATACCTTTGATATAATTGTATAAAAAGGGGGCGTAACTATGGGAATCTATGTATGGGGAACAGGATGCGGTGCCGGGGATCTGGCGGAGCAGGGGTTAGCATCGGATCGCATAACGGCTTTCGTGGACAATGCACCGACAGTGTCGGAATTTCTGGGACGGCCGGTCATTGTGCCGGAAGAACTGGATGTCCGGGATGTAGAACTGATGGTGGTTGCCAGCCGCCACAGTCTGTCCATTCGAGACCGGTGCCTGGCACTGGGCATCGAGTCGGAGCGGCTGCTTTTTCTGAAGAATCACTATGTTCTGAAAAATCTGAATGAAAATGAATCTTTGGCGGAGGAATTGCTGGGAACGGAACTGGTAAGCCGGATCCGGCAGCGCTGCCATGTAATCCGGGCACCCATGGGATGCGCCGACGAGGTTCTGGAGCGGAAGGATCTGGAAAATGATTATGTCCGGGTCAAGACGCTGGAAATGATCTGTCGGCGGCTGCGGGATATTCCTGGAGCGGCGGCGGAATTGGGCGTTTATCGGGGAGCCTTTGCCCGATGCATCAACATGCTTCTGCCGGACCGGACGCTCTATCTGTTTGACAGTTTTGCCGGTTTTGAAGATCAGGAAATCCGGAAGGAAAAGGAACGCGGAACCTGCGGCGACGGCTTTGTTGCCGCCCACAGGAATACGGCTGTGGAGCAGGTCCTTTCCTGGATGCCGCATCGGGAGCGGATCCGGGTCTGCCCGGGATTTTTCCCGGAATCGCTGAATGGACTGGAGGAACGGTTCTGCCTGGTCTCCCTGGATGTGGATTTTGAGGAAAGCACCTATGAAGGGCTGAAGTATTTCTGGCCCCGTATGAATCCGGGCGGTATAATCCTCCTGCACGACTACAATTCTCCCACGCTGAGCGGTGTTCGGCGGGCTGTTGCCCGTTATGAGCGGGATTTTGGGGTGCATCTTCCCGGCGTGCCCCTGTGCGATATCAACGGAACGCTGGTTCTGGTGCGGTAAAAACGTGGAAAATGGCACATGATTAGGCGAAATATACAAAAGTGCCGAAGGCTTTTCTGCGAGTGTTATTGGAATGGAAGTTGCATATCTTGGTGTTTATGTTGTAACATTACCGTAGGAAGTCGGTGTTTTTTGTACTGATTTCACAAGCTTCCGGGAAAGGGATCATGGCAATTATGGACAACCAGTTTTTTGAAGTTACAGCAAAAATGGTGACCGTTGAGGTCGTGGATGAGCGAACCGGCACGGTATTCCGCCGGGAATTACCCATCGATTACTACGAAAATGCCAATTGCCTGCGCCTTCAGGGAGAAAACCTGGATGGAAGCATTTCGCAGCTGGTGTTTTACACGGCCAGAGGCATGGAAAGACTGAAGGATCTGACCGGCCATGGCCCGGACCACGACAACTGCGGAAACCACTGAAAATGAGGTAGCGCACCCGAAATCAACCGAATGAGGAGGAACACCAAATGATTAAAAAGACATTGATTATCAATGGCATAGCCCGCACCCTTCTGGTCGATGAAAACGAAACTCTGGCCTCTGTTCTCCGCGAGAGACTGCTGCTGACCGGCTGTAAGATCGGCTGCGGCGAAGGCCATTGTGGTGCCTGTAATGTAGAAATGGATGGAAAGGTCACCCGTTCCTGCATCATCAAAATGGGCCGTGTTCGCGACAACGCAGAAATCACCACCATTGAAGGCATTGGCACTCTGAATGATATGCATCCCCTGCAGGTTGCATGGATGGCTCATGGCTGTGCACAGTGCGGCTTCTGCTCCCCCGGCTTTATCATGAGCGCCAAGGTGCTGCTGGAAAACAATCCCAGCCCCACCCGCGAAGAAGTCCGCGACTGGTTCAACAAGAACCGCAACCTGTGCCGCTGCACCGGCTATAAGCCTCTGATCGATGCCGTTATGGACGCTGCAAAGGTCATCCGCGGCGAAATGACCAAGGAAGATCTGGTCTTTAAGCCCACCGGTGATTCCATCATCGGCACCAAGTTCGTCCGTCCCTCCGCAGCTGCCAAGGTAATGGGTACCTGGGACTTCGGTGCTGACGACGCGCTGCATATGCCTGACAACACCCTGCGTCTGGCTCTGGTCCAGGCCAAGGTCTCCCACGCTCTGCTGAAGGGCGTTGACACCAGCGAAGCTGAAAAGATGCCCGGTGTTCACAAGATCATCACCGCCAAGGATATCATCGCAGCCGGCGGCAAGAACCGTATCAACGGTCTGGTCATGCTGCCTCTGAACAACAAGTGCGACGGCTGGGACCGTCCTGTCCTGTGTGACGAGAAGATCTTCCAGTTCGGCGATGCCATTGCCATCGTTGCCGCTGACACCGATGCACACGCAAGAGCTGCCGCTGATGCTGTCAAGGTGGATATTGAAGAGCTGCCCGCTTACATGAGCGCCATGGATGCAATTGCGGAGGATGCAATCGAGATCCATCCCGGCACACCCAATGCTTACTACGAGACCAACTGTATCAAGGGTCCCGACTTTGACTTTGATTCCGCACCCAATGTGGTTGAGATCGAGTCCTACTGCTCCCGTCAGCCCCATCTGCATCTGGAGCCTGACTGCGGCTATGCTTACATCGATGAAGACGGCATGGTTACCGTCCATTCCAAGTCCATCGGCATCCACCTGCATATGCCCATGATCGCTGACGGCATCGGTGTTCCCATGGAGAAGCTGCGTATCGTCCAGAACCATGCCGGCGGTACCTTCGGCTACAAGTTCTCCCCCACCAACGAGGCAATTCTGGGCGCAGCTGCCAAGATTCTGCAGCGTCCTGTCTCCCTGGTCTTCAACCAGTTCCAGAACATCACCTACACTGGCAAGCGTTCCCCCGCGTTCATGCACATCAAGCTGGCTGCCGACGAGAACGGCAAGCTGCTGGGTATGTGGGGCGACAACTACGTTGACCATGGTCCTTACTCCGAGTTCGGCGACCTGCTGACCCATCGTCTGAGCCAGTTCACCGGCGCAGGCTACCATATCCCCACCATCCGCAACAAGTCCACCACCGTCTTCACCAACCACGCATGGGGCTCCGCATTCCGTGCTTACGGTTCTCCCCAGTCCTTCATGGGCTCTGAAATCGCCATCGACGTGCTGGCTGCCAAGATGGGCATGGATCCCTTCGATATCCGCGAGCTGAACTGCTACAAGGAATCCGAGCAGTCCACTATCCCCACCGGCTACAAGCCCGATGTCTACTGCCTGGAAGAGATGTACAAGGTCGCCCGTCCTCTTTACGAGGCAGGCAAGAAGCGCGTTGCTGAGAAGAATGCTGCTTCCGATGGCCGCTACAAGTACGGCATCGGCGTTTCCTCCGGTGTTTACGGCTGCGGTCTGGACGGCGTTGATGCTTCCCAGGCTTACGCAGAGTTGAACCCCGACGGCACCGTCACCATGTACGCCTCCTGGGAGGATCATGGCCAGGGCGCCGACATGGGTGTTCTGATGTCCGCCCATGAAACCCTGCGTCAGGCTGGCATCAAGCCCGAGCAGATCCGTCTGGTGATGAACGACACCAAGATCACTCCCAACTCCGGTCCTGCAGGCGGCTCCCGCAGTCAGGTTATGTCCGGTAACGCATGCCGTCTGGCAGCAGAAAACCTGCTGGCAGCCATGAAGAAGGAAGACGGCACCTACCGTACCTATGCTGAAATGGTCGCTGACGGCATCGATACCAAGGTCAAGGGTGAATGGGTTGCAACCTACTGTGCTGCTCATCCCATCGACCAGGCAACTGCCCAGGGCGAGCCCTTCTCCGTCTATATGTACACCCTGTTCCTGCCTGAGGTCTGCGTTGACACCCAGACCGGCAAGGTCAAGGTTGAGAAGTTCACCTGCGTCGCCGACGTCGGCACCATCATGAACAAGCTGCTGGTTGACGGCAACTTCTACGGCGGCCTGGTTCAGGGTATCGGCCTGGCACTGTCCGAGGACTTCGAGGACCTCAGCAAGCATACCAGCCTGAAGGGCTGCGGTATTCCTTACCCCAACGATGTTCCCGATGACATCGAGCTGCACTACACCCAGACCTACCGTCCCGAAGGCCCCTACGGTGCTGCCGGCTGCGGCGAGGCTCCTCTGGATGCACCTCACCCCGCAATCCTGAACGCAATTTACAACGCTACCGGCGCTCGTATCATGCGCGTTCCCGCAAAGCCCGATGTGGTCCTGGCTGCCCTGAAGGAACTGGAAAAGTAATTCACAAGCATCAGACAATATGTTACAATAAAGAGGCGGGCAACCGCCTCTTTATTGCTAAAGAAGGAGGGGATCTCATGTTCCTGGAAGAGAGAGAATCCACCCATGTTTATCGGCAGAAGCGAATGTTCACCAAAGAAGAATTGGAAACACGGGAGCGCCTGTGTGTCCATGAACAGCCTGCTTTCTGCAATGCCGCCTGCCCGCTGAAACTGGATGCCAAGGCGATGCTGCAGGCTGTGGCAGAGAATGATTTCAAAAAGGCGCTGCAGCTTTACGAGAAGATCACACCTTTTCCGCATGTGCTGTCCGCAGGCTGCGAGGCCCCCTGCGAAGGCAGCTGCCTTCTGTGCCGTATGGGAGAAGGCGTGGCCATCCGAAAGCTGGAACAGGCGGTATGCGCCTATGGAGAAAAGGGACGTAAGGGTCTTCCCCGCATGAAGAAGAAAAAGACTGTGGCAATTTTCGGTTCCGGTCTGTTCAGCCTGTTTCTGGCAGGTGAGCTGCAGAAGAAGGCCTACCCTGTTACAGTATTCTGTGCGGAAAATGATTTGCAGCATTACTTCGACGCGGAAACCGGTTTTGTTTCTGCCCGGGCAAGAGAAAGCAGTCTGCTGGCACTGAAGGGCATGGACATTCAGTTTCGCTTTCAAACGGATCTGGGGCAGCTTTCTTCCCTGCGTGAAGGATTTGATGTGGTCTGCGCTTCCTGGGAAGCGGTAAAGGACTGCACCGACTGGGAAGAAGCACTGATGTACAGCCGGGAACTGAAAATCGTTACCGGAAAAACCTCCGGTGTACTGGGCGCTGCCTTCGGCGCGAAAAAAGCAGCGCTGAGTGTGGACCGGCTGGCCCAGAATCTGGATCCCAGCAATACCAGAGGTGAAGAGGGGACCGTCGAGACAAAGCTCTTTGTGGATCTGACGGATGTGAAAGCCTCCAACCAGTGCATTGGCAGCGGTACCCGGGAGGAAGCGGTTGCGGAAGCCGGACGGTGCATTCAGTGTACCTGCGATGCCTGCGTGAAGGCATGCGCCTACTTGCAGCACTATAAAAAATACCCCCGGATTCTGACCCGGGAGATCTACAACAATGTTTCCATCATCATGGGCGATCACATGATGAACAAACCCATCAATGCCTGCGCGCTGTGCGGGCAGTGCAGCGTGGTATGTCCCAATGGATACGATGTGGGCGAAATCTGCCACATTGCGCGTCAGAACATGGTCACCACCGGAAAAATGCCGCTGGCGCCCCATGAATTTGCGCTGATGGATATGCTGTTTTCCAATCATGAGGCATTTCTCTGCCGTCCCCAGCCGGGATTTGAGCAGTGTAAATATGTATTCTTCCCGGGCTGTCAGGCAGCTGCCATTGCGCCTGACACCGTGGCTGCGGCTTATCGGGATCTGTGCGAACGGCTGGAAGGCGGCGTGGCGATCATGCTGGGCTGCTGCGGTGCGATTTGCGACTGGGCAGGAAGATATGAAATGTACGACGAAACCAAGGCTTTCCTGGATGAGCAGCTGAAAAGTCTGGGAAGTCCCGTGGTCATTGCCGGTTGTCCCACCTGCAAAAAGGAACTTTCCGGCCATGAGGGACTGGTTCTGACGGGAATCTGGGACATCCTGACCGAGATCGGCCTGCCGGAATCTGCGAAAGGACTGGATACGCCTGCGGCGCTGCATGATTCCTGCGGCGCAAGAGGGGACCGGCAGACACAGGATGCCATCCGGGGGCTGGCGCAGCGAATGGGCTGCACCCTGGTGGATACACCCTATTGCGCAGACAAATCTCCCTGCTGCGGCTACGGCGGATTGACTCAGTATACCAACCGGGAGATTGCCAGAAAGATGACGCAAAAGTGTCTGGAACGGTCGGAGCTGCCCTATATTTCCTATTGCATGGCATGCCGGGACCGTTTTGCTCGGGAGGGGCGGGAATCAAAGCACATCCTGGAGCTTGTCTACGGAACCAATGCAGGATCTCCGCCGGACATCAGCCAGAAGCGCTATAACCGGCTGAGCCTGAAGCAGGAACTGCTGCGCCAAATCTGGAATGAGGAGACGGAAGAAATGGATTTTGGCTTCAATATTGAATACAGTCCGGAAGTGACTGCGCTGATGGATGACCGGATGATTCTCAAATCTGACATCATTGCGGTGCTTCAGCAGCTGCGGCAAACAGGTGAAGCGGTTCTGGACGGGGAAACGGGACTGTGCATTGCCCGGGCCAGACTGGGTAATGTGACCTTCTGGGTGAAATATCAGGAAATCGAAGGCGGCTACAGAGTGTTCGGCGCATATTCCCACCGTATGAATGTGGTTCGCCGCCAGGGATAAGGAGCAGTTATGGCTGAGAAGAATTATTATACCATTGACCCTATGGGGAAGCTGCAGTGCATGAAGTGCAGGGTGCCGCTGGAAAAGGGAAAGGCAAAATTCATGTATCTGGACAACGGTTTCCCGGTGGAGCTTCCCGTATGTCCGCAGTGCGGCTTTGTCTATGTGCCGGAGGAACTGGCGCTGGGCAAGGTGCTGGCCGTGGAGCGGGCACTGGAGGATAAGTGATGCTGGGCCATCCCGGCGGCGAGCAGCACAGCCGCTATCTGATTGAACTATCATTCCTCCCTGAAGGCAGCCGCTGGCTGGATATGGGCGCCGGAGACGGTGAAACGGTCCGGCTGCTGCGCAGTCTGGGGCACGAAGCTGTGGGATTGGATCTGGATCCCCGGGGAGATGATGTGCTGAAGGGGGATTTTCTTCGCACGGATTTTCCGGAGGCCTCATTTGACGGTGTTATTTCTCAGTGCGCTTTCTATGTGGGCGGCGATGCAGCAGGGGCTTTGCGCGAGGCGGCCCGTCTCCTGCGAAAAGGTGGAAAGCTGGTGTTTTCGGATGTATGCCCCAATGTCCGGGAACTGATTTACGCGGCCCGGAATGCAGGTTTTGCCACCCGACATATGGAAGATATGACGCAGGTGTGGAAAGAGTATTATCTCGAGGCCCTTTGGAAGGATGAAACATCCTGCATCCCAAAGGGGAAGGGTTTCAGCTATGTGCTGTTTGTTTGCGAAAGGGTGTGACAAAATGGATCTGATGGATCGAATTATGGAGCTTTCCCGGTATGGTTACTTCTGCTCCCAGATTCTGGCGATTCTGATGCTGGAAGCTGTGGGAGAGGAGAATCCGCAGTTGGTGCAGGCCATGGCCGGACTGAACGGCGGCATTGGATTTTCCGGCGATGTCTGCGGCTGCATGGCCGGCGGATGCTGCATCCTGTCTTATTTTACCGGAAAGCCGGATGCGGACACTTATGACAGTCCCCATCACAAACCTGCTTTGGGAGAATTCACCCAGTGGTTCACAGACGAGATGGAAATGGAATATCAGTCTGTTGACTGCCGGGACATTACCAGGGGGAATCCTGCAAAAAGAGTCCAGTATTGTCCGCAGATTATTGCCATGACCTTCGAGAAATGCATGGAGATTCTGGAAGAAAGAGGTCTTTTGTAAATGTTGATCGGAAAAACCTCAAGTGTCTGTCCCGTATGCCTGAACAGGATTCCGGCCGGTAAGGTCGTGGGGGAGGACGGCAATATCTACATGGAAAAGCGGTGCTTTGAGCATGGATCTTTCCGCACACTGATCTGGGAGGGAAATCTGGAAAGCTACCGGGCCTGGTCCAGCCTGGATGCAGGCGGTAAGGTGACACCTGTGCGGGCCGTGGAGGTGGAACGGGGCTGCCCTTATGACTGCGGTCTTTGCCAGAATCACGAACGTGATGGCTGCTGCGTGCTGCTGGAACTTACAAACCGCTGCAATCTGCGCTGTCCGGTGTGCTTTGCTTCTGCCGGCGAACAGACACCGAAGGATCTGAGCCTGGAGGAGATCGGGCGGCAGTATGATTTGCTGATGGAGCGGGGGGGACCTTTCAACATCCAACTGTCCGGCGGCGAGCCTACGATGAGAGATGACCTGCCGGAGATCATCGCATTGGGAAAGGAAAAAGGCTTTACGTTCTTCCAGCTGAATACCAACGGTGTACGGCTGGCGGAAGAACCGGAATATGCCGGGGAACTGAAGAAGGCCGGTGTATCAGTTGCATTTTTGCAGTTTGATGGTCTGAATGATGAAATTTACCGGATTCTCCGGGGCAGACCTCTGCTGGAAATCAAGCTGAAAGCTGTCGAAAACTGCAAAATGGCAGGACTTCCGGTGGTTTTGGTGCCCACCGTGGCGCCGGGGGTCAATGACCATGCCCTGGGAGAGATTCTCAGTTTTGCTTTGGAGCGAATGCCTCATATCCGCGGCGTCCATTTCCAGCCCATCAGCTATTTCGGACGATGCGGCCTGGAGGCTCCCGAAAAGCGCCTGACCATTCCTCAGATGCTGCGGCTCATTGAAGCACAGACGGATGGCCGTATGAAGGGCACTGATTTTGGCGGCGGCGGTGCGGAAAATCCCTACTGCTCCTTCCATGCAAGCTATATGCGAAAGCCTGATGGTTCCATGAAAGCCCTGCCGCGGCGCAGAAGTCAATGCTGCTGTGTCAAATCCAGCGAGGCACGGGATTTCGTATCCCGGCAGTGGAGCGGCAAGGCAGACCTTTGCGACGGCGATGAGGCAACATCTTCTCTGGATGAATTCCTGCAGCAGGCAGTGGAGAATACATTTACTGTTTCCGGCATGGTGTTCCAGGATGCATGGAATCTGGATCTGGAACGGCTGAAGCGATGCTATATCTGTGAGGTGGATCTGGAACGGGGCATGGTGCCTTTCTGTGCATATAATCTGACGGATATCAATGGAAAGGCATTGTACCGAAGATGAAAAAAACGAACCTGGATGAATGGATTTGTGAAACGGAGCATGTTCCGGAACTGACCCGGAAAACGCTGGAAGCTATTCAGCTGAAGCGGCTGAATCTGCTGCTGGAGCGGGCCAGAAACACGAAGGGCCACTATGAAAATCTGCCGCAAAAACTGAATGATCTGGATGAACTGAAAAATCTTCCGTTTACCACGGCGCAGATGCTGGGAGCGAATCCGGGACGATATCTGCTGACTTCGCAGGCAGAGGTGGCACGGGTCATTTCCGGCGCGACATCCGGCACAACAGGACCGGCCAAGCGGGTGTTTTACACGCAGACGGACACGGAACATACTGTGGGGTTGTTTCAGGCCGGAATCGGAGAAATGGCTCAGCCCGGAGAAAAGGTGTTCATTGCGATGCCGTTTTCCGGACCATTTGGACTGGGAGATCTGATCGCGAAGGCGGTTGAACGATTAAACGCGATCCCTGTCCGGGCCGGAATCGGCCTGACCTGGGATCAGCAAAAACAGATTCTGGACAGAGAACAGCCGGAAAACTATATCGGTTTTCCGGTACCGCTGCTGGGACTTGCCCGGTTCTGCGGTGGGACATTTCCTCTGAAGCGGGCACTGGTGTCGGGGGATGCCTGCCCGGAGGGGGTTATGGCGGAACTGGAACGGTTTTTCCCCGGGGAAACCTATCCGCACTACGGTTCCCGGGAAATGGGACTGGGCGGTGCGGTGACCTGTCCGGCTCATGCGGGGATGCATTTGCGGGAAAACCATGTGCTGGCAGAAATAGTGGACGGAGACGGAAATCCGCTGCCCGACGGACAGTGGGGGGAATTGGTGATTACTACCATCGGCATGGAAGCTATGCCTCTGATCCGCTACCGCACCGGAGACCGAACCAGGTTTTTGGCAGAGGCCTGTCCGTGCGGCGGTGTGACGCGTCGCCTGGACCGGATATCCCGGATGTGTCCCGGTGCTGTTGATATGGAGCAATTGGACAGCAGAATGTTCCGCTTTCCGCAGATCGTCGATTATTGTGTCACCGGCATGGAGGATGGTCTGCGCGTTCGGGTTTCTGTGATTGGTGCAGTTACGAAAAAAGAAATTCTGGATGCACTTCAAACCGATGCACATGTTCAGATTGTGCCGTGTGGGCCGGGCGATCTGCCTTTTTATCCCGGAAAGCGATACATCAGACAGGCGCTGCCGGAGTGATCCTGCCCGCCGGTGTAAATATTTGGTACAAAATCAGCAGCACCCACAGGAATTTTCCTGTGGGTGCTGTTTTATATGCCATATACGCAGATTCCGACAAACGCGGAGATGATAATCAATGGGATCGGAGACATTTTCTTTTTTCGTATGCGCTCATAGCCAAAGAGGATCAGAGCCAGTATGGCGGTGATGCAGGCTGCTTTTGCATCCGCCTTGCCGGCGGGGGCACAGTTTTCGATGATCATACACAAACCGGTGGCAAAGATGATCCCGATGACGCAGGGCTTCAGCCCCCGCAGAACCGCCTGAACATATGTGTTCTTCAGAACGCTCTTCAGCAGCGCGATTACCAGCAGTATGATCAGGAACGACGGTGCAACGACGGCGATAGTGGCGATCAGGGCGCCGAAGAATCCGCCCTGACTGCTTCCGACATAGGTGGCCATGTTCACCATAATGGGGCCGGGGGTGCTTTCGCTGACGGCGATCATGCAGGCCAGCTCCTCCTCGCTGAGCCAGCTGTGACGCACAACGATGTCCCGGATCAGCGGGACCGCTGCATATCCGCCGCCAAAGGTGAACGCGCCGACCTGAAGAAATCCCAGCAGCAGTTCCAAATAGATCATGTGGCACCGCCTTTCCCAAGCAGCGCAGACAGGACAAGACTGACAGTGCCGGCGATCATCATCAGGCTGATGGAGGAAAAGTTCCAGGAGAAGATATTGATCAGCAGCATGAATATGGCGGAAGAAAGGACGATGGCACACGCAAGGTGTGTTTTCTTCATTTTTTTCAGCATGTTCAAAGCTGCGTTCAGGATCAGCAGTCCGACGGCGATCTTGATTCCCCGGAATGCGCTGGCGATGGCGGTAATTTCCAGAAAATGGTCCAGAAACATGGAGATTCCGTAGATGATCACAAAGGAGGGGACAACAACACCCGTAGTTGCCGCCAGCGCACCGGCGAAACCGGCTTGGCGATAACCCACAAAGGTGGCGCAGTTAATGGCAATGGGGCCCGGAGTGGATTCCGCGATTACCGTAATTTCCATCATTTCTTCATGGGTGATCCACCTTTTCTGCTCTACGCAGTGATGCTCGATGATCGGGATCATGGCATATCCGCCGCCGAAGGTGAACAGACCGATTTTTAGGAATGTCAAAAATAAATCCAGCGGTTTTCTCATAGAGAAGTATCTCCTGTACATCAGACTGGTTGCCAGGTATATCATATTCCGGGCAGAACTTCTTGCTGCCCGTATGGAGAAGACGATTCTCCCTTCGTTTACAGCAATGATTTCCTGTACATCATACCGCAAGAACCGGTAAAATAAAAGATGTAAAACTGCTGAATTACACGTCTGCTTATGGGATAACGGCCGGGAAAGTACGATTAGCTCACTGGTGCCGTTTTCCGGCGACCGAAATTGGAGAAAAGAAAACAAAAATGATTATTCCGATACCGGGAGGAATCAAATTGTTGCTGACAAAGAGACGGGGTGTTGGTATAATTTGTATACAGAAGGATGACAGCAGATCATATGGGACGGGAGGAGAAGTCTTATGAGAAAGAAAAAGCGGTTTGGGATTTACCTGATTGCAGCGGCTCTGGTACTATCGGGATGTTCCCGGGGCGGCCCGATGGGTGAGGATATTCAAACCATTATTGAAGGTATCCGGAATGAATCCACTGCGCCTGATGCCGTGCAGAGCACGCAGGAGACTGAGCAGCTTTCCCCGGTGAATGAAACGGATTATCTGCAGTTCCTTAAAGGAACCGGGTACACAAGCTATGCGATCCTGGATATTAATGCGGACGGTGTGCCTGAAATGCTGGCGACGGACGTTGCGCCTTATGAATATGCCAGCGGATGCGATGTGGATGTGTATATGTGGAAAGGCGGTTCTATTATAAAGGTTTATGAGGAACTCTGGCCCAAATATGTGCCGCTGGAATATGACAGGGCAAACAAGTGGCTGAAAAGTTCCACCGGCGGTACCGGCGGTGGAGGGTATGTATATCTGTATCTGGATGAAAACCTTGAGGTGCGGACAGAAGCTGTTGAGTATTACACACAGTGGGATGAGAATTTTAACGAATCGGAGCATGTCTATTACAATTTTGTAGATATTACCGGAACGGAATGTGAGCCTTATGACCGGATCCTGAAAAAGATAAAATCCGAGGACACGGAGGAGATCAGATTCAAGAATGTACCGGACGAGCGGTGCGCAAGCGGCGTCGTGACGGATTCATGCCCCGATGGAGACTATGCGGTAAACTATGATGCGGATAGCCTGTTCATGCATGATGGAGAGCTGTATCTGACCTTTACATATTGCGGATATTATCTCCATGACAAGCAGGATATTCTGAGCCTGCAGCCGGGGGATAGATTCATTTATTTCGGTGAAGAGGTGTTGGTGGAAGACATCCAGGTTATGAGCTGGAGCCAGGATGGACAGGAAATGTGCAATGTCTGGATCAATGATTATTCGCTGGGATTGTCGAGCGAGGACCATAATCCGGATATGCTGATGGAGCTTGAACCGCTCGGTGATCGTATCCCGCGTTATTATGATATCGATACCCTGACCCTGAAGCTGCGAAAAGATATGTGCATGTATGATGAATCCAAGAATCCGCAGCCCGATATGGTACCGGCAGAGGTTGCATATGAGAATCTGCTGACGTATTTTCTTGTTGATTATTACGGAGGTTCTCCGGTTTCAACGATCGTTACAGTCGAGAACAACGAGATCGTCTCTATAAAGCAGGGGTGGCTCTCCTGAGAAGGCTGCGATGCGAGAGCAGACAGGATGATCTGAAAAGAGGGCGGATGATGGAAGATAAAAGATTGCCGGATCTGTATCCCGGATGGAAGACTGTTGAAGAAATCGGAAGCGGCACAGTCAGTACAGTTTACAGGATCTGTCAAACATATGATGGCCGTACATCTCATGCCGCGCTGAAGGTGTTCACCATTCCGATGAACAACGGTGAGATCAAGGCGCTCCGGTCGGAGGGGTATGATGACCGGAGCATTGCGCAATACTGCCGGGACAGCCTTGAACGGATCGAAAAGGAATATACGATTCTGAAAGCTATGGAAGATCATTCCAATATTGTGCGCTGCGATGACTTGGTTAAGTTCCGGCATGACGACGGTCTGGGCTGGGATGTTTGTGTCCGGATGGAACTGCTGACCCCGCTGCAGGACTATGTGGGTACAAAGGTGATGGAAGAACAGGTGATTCAGGTCGGAATGGATATTTGCAGGGCGCTTGTTCTTTTTGAAGAGCGCGGGATCATGCATCGGAATATCAAAACGGATAGTATTCTGGCTGCCGATGATGGTACATTCAAACTGGGGGATTGCCGCGCTTCGCGGATTATGGAAGCTCCTGCTGCGGGAAGATGGGACAGTACTTATGATTTTATGGCGCCGGAAGTCTGCGATGGGCAACCGTATGATATCCGGGCGGATATCTGTTCGCTTGGTCTGGTGCTTTACTGGCTGCTGAATGAGCAAAAATGTCCCTTTGAACCGATTGGTGATATAGAACCAACACCCTGGATGAAGCACAATGCCTGCAGTCGGCGATTTGCCGGTGAAGAACTGCCCGCACCGAAAACCGGAAGCG
Source organism: Oscillospiraceae bacterium (assembly GCA_017620525.1). Classification (GTDB taxonomy): domain Bacteria; phylum Bacillota; class Clostridia; order Oscillospirales; family Oscillospiraceae; genus Faecousia. The sequence continues at coordinate 69,813 of JAGAUY010000055.1, forward strand.
GGGAGCTTCAGGCCATCGTTTTGAAGGCCTGTGCATACGATCAGAAAGAACGTTATCAATCTGCCCGGGATATGCTGCGTGCGCTGGAAGCACTCGTCAGCAAACGAAAAGCCTCGAAAACGGAACGGGCTCAGGCGGCAGGCTATGATACACGTCCTGCCGAAACGTACCGCAGACAGAATCGGAGCGGCCGGCAGGCGCAGCCGGCGCAAAGAAATACCCCCGGTATCCGGGCAAAAAAGAAAGCGCTTCTGCTGAAATGTATCTGGATGCTTGCCGCTGCGGCATTGGTGCTGTTTTCCGCAGTGGTGGTCTGCTACAATGCAGTGCATGTATGGACAGACGCGACGTGCACACAGCCGGCCCAATGTAAGGTGTGCGGCAAGCAAGACGGCAGTCCACCGGGACATGCCTGGACGAACGCGACTTGTATTGAACCGGCTGTATGCCGCAGCTGCGGAATGACCAATGGTACGGCATTGGGGCACAACTGGCTGGAAGCGACCTGCTCAGTTCCGGCTGTGTGCTCCATTTGCGGGGAGACTACAGGGCAGACGCTGGAACATAGATGGCTTGATGCGACTTGTACCATGCCGGCGGTCTGTTCTGAATGTGCGGTTACTTCCGGCGACGCGCTTGGTCATGACTGGGCTGAAGCTACATTTACGGAACCCGCAATTTGCATGAGATGCGGCGCGGCGGGCAGTTCAGCATTGTCTTTTGATAATATTTCTGTTGAGGATGAAGTTGCCTTTATTCGGGGGATCTGCAATTCCATTGCGTCCGATAAAACAGCCGGTGTTTATCAAAAAGTCACACTGCGGCATGGCGTTGATGCCTATTACAACAGTGACGGACAGATCGTATGCGCGATGGTGTTCCGCGGTGTGGATGGGATCGGAGGCCGCAGCAGTCTGTACAGCAGAATTTACTACTACCATGAAGGGAAACTGATCTTCGCGTTTTATGAAGGAGAAGATGCCCATCGCCTGTACTTCTATCAGGGATTGCTGATGCGCTGGCGTTATCAGGGTGCTGGAGTGGAAAATGATGCTGCGATCAATCATGATTTTACATTCTCGGATGAGTATTTGGAATTTGAACGGCTTGCATTGGCAGAATCGGAATCTTTTTTGACGAATGCGGCAGATGAGGTGTCCTGACCGGCAAAGCCTCCGGAAAAGTGCAGGGGGAGCGTATTTTATGAGAATTTTGAACATCGGTTCCATGAACCTTGACTATGTCTACACCATGGACCATATTGTGCAGCCCGGTGAGACGGCGGCCAGTCTGGACAGAAATGTCTTTCCGGGCGGAAAGGGAATGAACCAATCCGTTGCGCTTGCCAGGGCGGGGGCGGATGTTTATCACGGCGGCATGATTGGTCCGGACGGCCAGCTGTTTCTGGATGTCTGTGCGGGCAATGGCATTAAGAGCGGGTACATTCGCTGCATAGAAGCTCCCACCGGCCATGCCATCATCCAGATCGATTCATCCGCTCAGAACAGCATTCTGCTCTATGGCGGGGCAAACCGGTGTGTGACGGAAGAATATGTGGATGAGGTGCTGGCAGATTTCGGCGAAGGCGATGTTCTCCTGCTGCAAAATGAGGTGAATCTGCTGCCGTATATCGTGGACAGGGCTTATGGGAAGGGGCTTCTGATCGCGCTGAATCCCTCTCCTTTCGATGACAGGCTGAATGCCGTGGATATGGACAAAATCGGCATTTTCATCCTCAATGAGGTGGAGGGCTGTCAAATCACCGGCCTGTGTGCATCCGATGATATCATCGTCAAACTTCTGCAGATGTATCCCCGCGCCCGAATTGTTCTGACTTTGGGCGAGGATGGGGCTGTTTATGCGGATGCGCGGCAGAAGTATTATCAGCCGGTTTTTGAGGTTCGGGCAGTGGATACCACCGCAGCCGGCGATACGTTTACAGGCTATTTCCTGACCGGCCTGTGCGAGGGGAAATCCATTCCCGAAGTGCTGAAAATGAGTGCGAAAGCGGCGTCCATTGCCGTATCCCGCAAAGGCGCGGTCCCTTCCATCCCCGGCAGGGCTGAGGTGGAGGAAGCGCTGAAAGAGAAATGATTCAAAATCCGGAACCGGTCCGCATATGGCGGACCGGTTTTTCTGCGTTCCGGGTCCCGGAATAATTGTCGCTTTTCCGGCGACCAACTGCAAATGCGCAGCGTGTAGAATAACCATACGGCAGAACAAAAAAGATATACACAGATTATTCGACAGGGCTTGCAAATCATGGATGTGATGTTATAATTGATTAAAGAATCATGAATAAAGTGTGAACGTTAATGGGAAAGGCGGAAAGAGAATGGAGATTTTGGCCTGCATGATTGTCTTCGGCGTTATTGTGGCGGTGTGGTATATGTGTTGTCAGAACCAGCCTGATCCAGTAATTGACGAAGAGGGAGAAGAGAAAAGGGAACCGGAAACGATTGTACCCATCAAGCCGGGAGTACCGACAAAACCGGTGGTCATCGTCAGCCATCACGGAAGCGGAAGAAGCCGTGGGATAGAAAAAAGCACCGGACCTGACCAGGTGACGATTTATGAGTACAGAAGGTCCGCCAGAACGAGACACTGCAGATACTGCGACGGCGAACTGGAAATGTCAGCTGTGACCTGCGGGATCTGCGGTAGACGGACAGCCGATTGAGGAGGTAAAAGGATATGTTCTGTAAATGGTGTGGGACAATGATCGAACCGACCGATACAAGATGTCATGTATGCGGACGCGAGACGCCTCCGCTGTCGGACTGCGGCGGACTGTACCAGCTGAAGACAACTCGACCGGCAGAGCCGGCTGCGGCGCAGGTGCGCCCGGCTGCCCCCAAATGCCCGATTGTGGACAGGATGGAGACAAAATACGCGAAGGATGCAAAGCAGGCCCGGAGCCATTATGGCCTGATGCGGGTCTTTTTCGTGGTTACATTCATTGTGCTGCTGGTTATACTGGCCCTGCTGACTGTTCAGTCTGTGCAGCTGGTGAAGCTGGGAGATGAGATGGAGAGGTTCCGTGAAAATGCATACGCACAACAGACGGAGCCTGCGGAAACGGAATCTGCTGACGAAACGCAGACGCAAGTGCTGGTTCCTGAGACGGAAGCGCCGGAGCAGACAGAAGAACCCACTGTTGCGCAGCAGATTTTGGCGGAGCAGGATGTGACGATCGAACTGACTGTTGCCGACGGCGAAGCGGAGCTTTTTGTGGATCTGGATGAGTACACGGACACGGTATCCACGGCGAGCAATTACAGCGCGCTGGAGAACCTGGTGCTGAGCGCAAAGGTGGAAATGGTGAATTCCGGCGGCATGGCAGAGCTTCTGCTGACGCGGACTGACGGCATGATCACGCTGACAAGCAGTGTGACAGAGGATGTATTCGGCACCGCGGCTGAGACTGCCTATGAGTGGCAGTGCCGTGCCGATGCGGATGGCAGCTGGGAGCTGCTGGATGCGAATGTGTTCACGCAGGACGATGATACCGCAGGTACAAAACTGAGCTATACCGCCGGTGGACTTACGGAAGGTCTGGAACTGCGGTGTATCGTTACCCGCAGAAGCGAAGAGGGTGGAAGCATCAGCATCACCGTGGAAGGCATCATTCCATAATTCATAAACTCATGGATATACACGATTAACGAATCAACAGGAGGATTTACTATGAACGGAAATAGTCAGGGTTCTTACCAGGGTTCCTATCAGGGCAATTACGGCAGCCGCCAGGAAGCCACGAATTATACTGTGGACATGGTGTTCTGCATCGATGCCACGGGCAGCATGGAGGACTTCACCGGTAATCAGCAGAGAATCATCAACATGGTCAAGCAGAATGCACTGAATTTCTATGGTGATCTGAGCGCCAAGATGGAACAGAAGAGAAAACCTATGGCGCAGCTGCGGGTGCGCATCGTGATCTTCCGGGATTTCCTGGCAGACGGCGAGGGCGCGCTGCTGGCAACGGATTTCTTCGAACTGCCTGCCCAGACCGACGAATTTGAGGCCTGCATCAACAGCATCCATGCCGAAGGCGGCGGAGACATCCCCGAGGATGGCCTGGAAGCGTTGGCTCTGGCCATGAAATCCAAGTGGACCACCAAGGGCATCAAGAAACGCCAGGTGATTGTGGTATGGACGGATGCCGGTACCCACGAGCTGGGCCATGGCAGCAGATCTCCTTATTATCTGAAGGGTATGCCTGCCAATCTGTCCGAGCTGGAAGAATGGTGGGATAATATGGACTCTTACGCAAAGCGTCTGGTCATGTTTGCACCGGATACCAACTACTGGAATTACATCGGTGAGAATTGGGATAATGTAATCCATGTGCCCTCTACGGCGGGCAATGGTCTGGCTGAGCAGACCTACAGCGAAATCCTGAATACGATCGCCAACACGATGACCTGATCCGGTTGAAATAACGACTGATAAAAGGAGGGCTGCTGTATGACCATGCTCCCGCTTGATTTTCATCCGCTGCACTTCTGTGGTCAGATCCGTCCGGATCTCGGCGAGGACAACTGGTGCTACGGATTCGCCGGAGACAGTGCGATGATCGGCATCTTTGACGGCTGCGGTGGTTCCGGCGCCAGGACTCATGCGGCATACAAAAGCAAATCCGAGGCATATATGGCTTCCCGCCTCGCATCCGGCGCTTTTTATGAATGTTTTCAGAAGGGTATCTTCGAAAACGGAAACCCGGAGGAAGCAGCCCGCTGGGCGGAGGCGTATATCGCGCAGCGCATTCGGGACAATGTCCCTCCGAAGGAAGCCGGTGCGATCAGTATCAAGGGGATGCGAACCCTCCCCACGACCATGGCCGCGGTGCTGATCCGGGCGGGAGCGCAGGACGAGATTCTGGTTACTCCCGTTTGGGCCGGCGATTCCAGGGTATATCTGCTGGATGGATCCGGTTTGTCGCAGCTGTCGATGGATGATTCCAACCAACCGGATCCGATGGAGGGACAATATGACGACGGCCTTTTGACGAATCTATTCTGTGCAGATAACCCGGTAAAGCTGAACTGTCGTACTTATCGGATCAAGCCGCCCTTCATGGTGCTGGCGGCCACGGACGGATGCTACGGTTATGTATCGACCCCCATGGAACTGGAGGGAATGATCCTGCACACCATGCTGGAAACCTCCAGCGTGGCGCAGTGGGAAGAGAATCTCCAGAACCTGATCGCCTCCTTCGCAGGTGATGACCATACGCTGTGCCTGATGTCTTTCGGATATTCCAGCTTTGAGAATATACAGCGGATGTTTTCTGCCCGCTATACACATCTTAGGGAGAAGTACCTGGAAAAAGTGTGGACAACTCCCTGGGAGGACCGGGATACCAGACGCAGCTTGTGGCGTGATTACCGTAAAAACTATATGAAATACTTGGAAGGTGACGGATGATATGGCGATGCTGGGCAAATACCGTACAACCACAGAACTGAGCAATAAGGATGCCGGCAGCTGCAAATGGTGCTTTGGCATCCGCGACGGAGAGGAATACTTCATCAAGGAATTCATTCGCCCCAAATATCCCACGGAGGATTCGGTTTCCAGTCCGGAACGGATCAGAAAGAAGAAAGCAGATTGCGAAGTGTTTGAGCAGAAAATGGCGCGGATCTACCGGAGCGTCAATGAGCAATCTGACGGAAACGCGGTCCGCATCATGGAGTTTTTCCGGATCGGCGCCAAGTATTATATGGCCATGCCGAAGATCAAATCCGTGTCAATGGACATTGCACAGATCTCAGAGCTGGCGGAACCGCTGAAAAGAAAGCTGTGCACAGTGATTGCCCACGCTCTTTCGGGCCTGCACGGCGTTTCCTTTGTACATTCCGATATCAAGCATTCCAATGTAATCTTTACATATTCCAGCTCTAATATGCTGACGGCAAAGCTGATCGACTATGATGCCGGTTTCTTTGAGGATACACCTCCCGCCCGCGCGGAAGAAGTCGCGGGAGACGGGAATTATTTTTCTCCCGAAGCATGGATCGCCATGAGCGGAGGGGAGATCAACCTGACCTGTAAACTGGACATCTTTGCCCTTGGCGTGCTGTTCCATGAATACTATACCGGACAGCTGCCGGACTTTGATCGGACGAGATACTCCTGCGCCGGAGAGGCGAGGGCAGATGGTGGAGCGGTCGAGGTGTCCTGGGATATGCCCATGGATATTCGTCGTCTTTTGGTGCGGATGCTGGATGCCGATCCTGCAAAACGTCCGGATGCACAGGAAGTATTCACCAAATTGAGGGGCGTTCATGAGATGCCGGATCCCGCTCCGGAACCGGATCCAGATCCAAAGCCGATAATATTTGTTCCGGATCCTCCGGGAAGGCCCGGGTGGCATAAGCCAACACTGGATTGATTGGCTCCGGACAGAGGTAATATTATGAACTGTAAGAAATGTGGAAAACGGATCGGACCCGATGACCTGTATTGCCCTGACTGCGGAACGCCCTGCGGGAAAGGAAGAGCGGAGGATTATTTCCGCCCTGCAGAAGATCCGGTGCTCACCGACAGAACCGGGCCTGACAAAGAGGAACCCCGTACTGAGAAACAGGAGAAAGAATGGTTTTGCCCTGTTGACTTAGAGACGGATGGACAAAGTACGAAATCCGGAACAGGCGGGAAGGAAGGCAAAGGATTTGCGCCCGTGGTGCTGAAGCCGGGCGGAACTGTGGGCAAGGGTGACTCCGGTTGGTTCGGGGTCCCCGGGGATTTGACAGAAGGCGGCCATGCCGGCGGCGGAACCACAGACCACGGCGGCAGTGGCCATACCGGCGGCGGAACCACAGGCCATGGCGGCCGCGGCGGTACAGGCGGCTACACCCCGCCTTCCCGTTGGAAGGGCTGGATGACCGCAGCAGCGTGCATCGTTTTGCTGTGTCTGTGTGCAGTTGTTATTTCTGCGATTACAAATCATGCACCTTCCGGCGATGAAAAACTCAAAGGAAATCGAGGATCCTGGACAGCAGATACAAAGCCGGCGGGGGATCCGCTTTCCGGAAATAGGGAAGATGATTACATCGAAAGTAATTCCTATCAGGAGTTCACAGGATATCTGAATGATCTTACGGAAAAGTATGCGGATGAATCTTCTGAGGACGAATATGCCTTGTGTCGGCTGATCGTGTCCTGCGATGATCGGGTGGACGTTACATCCTGGGGCGCCTCCGAGGTGCTGAGAAGTCCTGACGGCATTTATGTGCTTCAATTTGACAATGCCCGGGATGCGGAGAATGCATGCAGGGAACTGTCTTCTGCTGTGGGTGTGGAATATGCTGAGCCTGATGTGATGCTGACTGCGGACAATAATGCAGCTTCCCGTACTGAGCCGATCTCCTGGGGAACAACGGACATTGGTGCGGATTTGTTTGCGGAGGCTCTGGAACAGAATGGATATCAGGCTGTTACGGTAGCGGTGGTTGACAGCGGCGTATCCGCTCACGAAATGCTGGACGCGCGGCTGCTGAAGGGATGGGATTTTCAGGATAACGACGCGAATGCTTCGGACCCCAACGGACACGGTACGCATGTTTCCGGTACGGTCGTGGATGCCACACCGAATCTGGATATCCGTATTTTGCCTGTTAGGGTATTAAACAAAAGAGGAAAAGGCAGCAGTCTGGTCGTGGCCTCCGGAATTCGATACGCGGCGGACAGCGAAGCGGATGTCATCAATCTCAGTCTCGGTGGAGGCCATTCTGAGTACATGGACGACGCGATCGCATATGCGCTGGCGAGGAACATAACGGTTGTATGCAGTTCGGGCAATGCTTCTGCGGATACGTCTGACTATTGCCCTGCCCATGTTGATAGTGTTGTCACGGTTTCTGCGGTGGACAGCTCTTATAATTTTGCGTCTTTTTCAAACTATGGCGCAGCGGTTGACTTCTGTGCGCCTGGCGTCGGAATTTACAGCTGTGTTCCGGGCGGCTATCAGTATAAAGAGGGAACATCTATGGCAGCTCCGTATATTTCTGCGCTGGCTGCGATGCTGCGGGCGTCTGGGATCGCACAGACACCGGAGCAGGTAAAGGATACATTGGTCTCCTGCGCAAGGGACTTGGGCGATGCGGGCAAGGATGACCGTTTCGGACATGGTCTGCCGCAGATGGTCCAGTTGGTCCATTCGCTGTATGGCAATCCGGAATATACGATGGCGATCGAGGCGTATGGAAAGACGCTCAGCAGCGGCGTTTTGCTGGAGATCGGCAGCGGAGAGCAGTTTTATCCTACCCATTATGAACTGCTTGATATGAACGAAGACGGTATACCGGAAATGGTCGTGTATGCTGTGTACGATGATGTTCCCGCCTTTAAGATCTATACCTGCTCCGGCGGGGAGGTACGGCAGATCGCGGATTCGCTGGCCACCTGTGATATTTCGGAGTGGTTTAATGCTGAGCATAATGTTCACATATACAATGGAAAGAATGTATATGTAAGTGCGGAAAAGGTAACAGCATCGTATAGTGACGGAACATCCGGACTGCTGGTATATGACGGCAGTAAGGTTACAAAAGAGCCGGCTTCCTGGCAGCAGGATAACAAGAAAGAACTGATTTCCGGAAGCACAATTGCAGGTGGTGTCAAGATTGGATCTGCGGACGATTTCCTGACAGCACCTTATGGCGGCGCGCCGACCGGCGTTCCTGCCACTCCCGGCGCACCTGCGCCTGCACCGACTCCTGATCCGGCTCCTGCACCTGCGGTGACGGAACCGCAGGATCCGAGCGGCGATACCCTGGAGGACGGAACGTATTACGGCCTGCTGACGGCCTGGGATCGGCACTTCATGAGCGTGGAGATGCTCACATTTCAGGGATTCCTTCAGCCGTCCGGTAATTATGACCTTGCCTCGACAGGCGTCTACAGGACGCTGAATACCGCGTCCAGCTCCGTGTGGCTTGAGTGGCCCTGGGGAACAAGCGGCAGTGATATTTTGTGCGGAAGCATTGATGAAGCGCTCGATACTGAGCCGGAAGGCTGGGGCTCCACGGTCAGAGAGAATTGTGCCATGGAGATCTGCTTTACAGTGAAAGACAATCTGGTTGAGAAAATCGTAATTTTGTATACCGCATAATGAGGCACGCACCGGCGATGATTCAAAGGATCGCCGGGAAAATGATTGGAGGAAGAAATCATGTTTAGAAACAGCGGCAGAAAAATCATGGGACTCGTGAAGTTCGTATTTTATGCCAACGCGATAATCATTGCGATGACTGTGGTGGGACTGGCGATCTATATGCTCACCGAAGGAGAATATGCGATGGCCTTCGCCGCACTGCTGGGTGGAGCGGTTGTGGGGGCGATTTACCTGGGCCTGGTCTATCTGAGTCTGCTTTGCATGTATGCCTTTGGCGAGATGGTTCAGTGCAATATTGAGCAGACGGAGCTTCTGAAACGGATGGCAGATAGTCCTGCGAAGGATCGCTGGCCTTCGCACCCCAGACCGGCACCCGCCCACACCCCTGCCCCCACGCCCGCTCCTGCACCTGCCCCCAGGCCTGCCCCGGCACCTGCGCCGGATCCCAGACCTGCTCCGGCACCCGCACCTGTACCAAAGACCCGCAGCTCTGATGCAGACAGAACTGCGATATGTCCCCATTGCGGTGCGCGGCAGAGTCCGGCCAATAACTTCTGCCAGTACTGCAGCACGCCGATGCGTGGGACGAAGTAAAAACTGAAACGGGAGAGATGAGATATGGTATGCCCTTATTGCGGATATCAGAATAGAAGCGGAGACAGATTCTGCGGCGGCTGCGGTGCTGCGCTGGCTGCAAAAGTCCCTGAGAAGAAGCGCAGCAATGGTATTGTGATTGCAGCTTTGCTACTGGCGGCGGTGCTGGTCATCTGCTTTTTCACGATCCACAGCTGGACAGATGCGACCTGTGCCGAGCCGCAGAAATGCACGATCTGCGGAAAGACCCAGGGAGATACGCTGCCGCACCGCTGGCAGCCGGCAACCTGTACGGAGGCAAAGGTCTGTTATTTCTGCGGCATGAGAGAAGGAGATGCCAAGGGGCACTCTTGGACTGAGGCAAGCTGCACGGAGGCGAAGCAGTGCCTGGAATGCGGCGAAATCCGCGGCGAGGCGCTGGGCCACAGTTGGCAGGACGCGACCTATGATATGCCCAAAAACTGTGTGCGCTGCGGCCGGAAGGAAGGAGAGCGTCTGGGAGAGCTGGGTGATATGGTGGGTAACTGGGCGCAGACCCCTACACCTCTGTGCGGATGGAATACATATCCGCTGATCATGCCTCAGACGATTTATAACTGCGACTACTTTACACTGTATGTTGAGTTCGGCAGTTATGAGGAACATCCTGAGCTTTATAATGTTCTGTGGGAAATCTATATCAAGACGCCCGAGGGCAGATGGGAATTCCTTTGGGAGATTCCGGTTGACGGCCCGATCATCCAGTGGCCCTGCGAATTCTATGAAATGTACGGTCTGGAGCCGGTTTCCTTTACGGAACTGGTAATGATCCCCAGGGATGCCACGTTCTCCTCGTACAATATCTATTATGAGGTACAGGATGTCCATGTCTGCGGATGACGCGTTTCCGGAATGCTGAAAAAGTAAATGTAAAATAAGAAACCCAGTTCGGTTTTATACCGGACTGGGTTTTGCTTTTGGGGAATAATGGTGATATATTTCATTTTCCCCGATTGTATGGGGCCTTATTCGGTTTCTTGATTTGACTTTCCTTCTGATGCGTGATAATATTTTATAATAAATAAATAAGTGAATATAATAAATGCAGCGATGGCTGCATTTTGCTGCGTTTAGGAGCGTGTTCTCTGTGAGAGGATAACGCTTTGCGGTACTCGGAGGAAGAAGTATGAAGTTAGGTGAAGTTGGCGGCATCATCGCTGTGGCAAATAAAGAAGTGGCGCTGCCCATGATGCAGGTGGGGACGATTCCGGTGATCCAGCGGATCGTCATTACCTATCAGCAGGTGGGGATTTTTCCCATCGTGGTGGTCACCGGTCCTGAGGAGGATGAGATCAAGCGGCAGCTGTCCCCTTACGGCGTTATTTTTTTGAAGAATCCCAATGAAGATCAGCCGGAATTGATCGAATCTGTCCGGATCGGGTTGTCATATCTGCGGGGAAAATGCGACAAGGTGGCATACACACCGGTGAATGTGCCCATGTTCTCCCCGGCAACGCTGGCGGAACTGATCCGCAATGAAGCGGACATCGTTGTTCCCTCCTGGCAGGGCCGGGGCGGACATCCTGTGATCCTGTCCGACAGGATGATTCCTCAGACCCTGGCGTATCAGGGGGCTAACGGTCTTCGGGGCGCTCTGGCTGCCTGCAACCCGCCCCGTTGCTGGGTGCCTGTGGAAGACAGGGGTGTCATAACCAACGTTCGCAACGAGGCGGAACTGCTGGAGCAGTTGGAGGAACATAATTCCGCCATACTGCATCCTGTGCTGCACATGAAGCTGGAGCAGGAGTCGGCATTTTTCTCCGCACGGCTGAAGCTGCTGCTTTATCTGCTGGCGGATACCAATAATATGCGCATTTCCTGTGCCTATTCCGGCATTGCCCACAGCAAGGCCTGGGATATGATCAACCGGATGGAGCAGCATCTTGGCTACAGCGTGGTGGAGCGGCAGCGCGGCGGCAGATCCGGCGGCAGCACCCGCCTGACGGCCCAGGGCCAGGCATTCCTGGAAGCTTACCACGATTTTGAGCAAACTGTTCACCGTTTTACCCAGGAAGAGTTCAGGAAACGGTTTATTTCCACAAAAATTATCTGAGGAATTCTGCGAGTTCCCCTGAAGGGGATTTTGCTTTTCGCATTATTTGAACTTATAATGTATTTAGTACGAATCCAAATAAAAGGATTCGTCTGTTGTTCGTTAATTTGCAAAGGGGTGGTCTTTTGTTGCGGGAAGAAGCCATTTGCGGCCTGGTTCTTGCGGCAGGACTGTCCTCGCGCATGCAGGCATTCAAGCCGCTGATGCCTCTGCGGGGCAAGACGCTGATCGAAAATACCATCGACAGCATTTTTTCCTGCGGGGCAAAAAAAGTCGTCGTTGTCACCGGCCATCGCGCCGAAGAACTGGAGCCGATCCTGAAAAGCAGGTATGCGGACCGGGTCATCATTGCCCGAAACGCAGACTATGCCCGGACGGATATGCTCTGTTCCATCCGCATCGGATGCCGCGCCATGCCGGAATGCGACGCCTTTTTCCTTCTGCCGGGAGATATGCCGGTGGTGCAGGAGAGTACGTTCCGCAGCCTCATGGAGCATAGAGGCCCGGAACCCAGCGTGATCTTTCCGACACTGGACGGCTATCGGAAACACCCGCCGCTGGTGGATTACCGCCTGGTGCCCAGGATCCTCTCCTTCAGCGGAGAAGGGGGCCTGCGGCAGCTGTGGAAAGAGCAGGAGTCCATCATTCGCACAGTTCCGGTGGATGATGCCGGAGTATGGGTGGATCTTGATACCCGGCAGGACTACGAAAACTGCAAAGAACAATATGAAAAGAAACGTTAGGAGGTTTTATTTTCATGGAAAAAATTAGTCAATCCGTTGTGAAAAAGGACCACTTGCCCAAGATTACCGGACGTAGCTGCTACGTTGGCGACTACGTCGGCGATATTCTGGTCGGCAAGATGCTGCGCTCCAAGTATGCCCGCGCAAAGGTTCTGTCCGTCAAGGTGCCCGAGCTGCCCGAGGGCTACTACTATGTGGACCGCAACGATGTCCCCGGCGATAACAACGTCAACATCGTTATGGACGATACCCCCGTCTATGCCCGCGAGATCGTTGAGTATATCGGCGAGCCCATCGCTATGGTCTGCGGCCCCGATGAGGCTGTTGTCAAGGAAATCCTGTCCAAGATCGAAGTCGAGTACGAAGAGCTGGAGCCCCTGCTGGACCTGCGTCTGGCTACCGAGGCCCACTTTGACTACGAGTACGGCAAGGGCGACCTGGAGAAGGCTTTCGCTGAGGCTGACAAGGTTTACGTCGAAGAGTTTGAGACTGGCTACCAGGATCAGGCTTACATCGAGTGCCAGGGCATGATGGCCGAGCCCGAGGCTGACGGCCGTATGTTCGTCCATGGTTCCATGCAGTGTGCTTACTACGTCCACGGCGCAGTCGCCCGTGTTCTGGGTTGCGGCCCCTCCGGCGTCCATGTTCTGCAGGACGTTACCGGCGGCGGTTTCGGCGGTAAGGAAGCATTCCCCTCCATCCTGGGCAGCCAGGTTGCTGTTGCTGCAAAGAAGGCTGGCAAGGCTGTTCGCTGCATCTTCGACCGTGACGAGGACCTGGAATTCTCCTCCAAGCGTCACCCCTCTCTGAATACCTACAAGATCGCTGTCAAGGATGGCAAGATCACCGCTATGGACATCGATGTTAAGTTCAACGGCGGCGCTTACACCACCCTGTCCGCAGTCGTTCTGCAGCGTGGTATCATCGCTGCTTCCGGTGTTTACAATGTTCCCAACCTGCACGTTCGCGGCCGCGCTCTGAAGACCAACTCTACTCCTTCCGGCGCATACCGTGGTTTCGGCGCTCCTCAGACCTTCTTCTCTGTTGAGATGTTCATGAACCACATCGCTCAGGATCTGGGCATTGACTCCATCGACTTCAAGCTGGCAAATGTTGTCAAGCAGGGCGATGGCACCTCCACCTCCGGTATCTACCACTTCCCCGTGCCTCTGGTCGACATGCTGAACGAAGTCGATGCAAAGACAGACCTGTTCAAGAAGCACAAGGAGTACTCCAAGCCTCAGACCGGCCGTTACCGCAAGGGTATCGGTATGTCCTGGTACTTCCACGGCGCCGGCTTCACCGGCTCCGGCGAGCGTGACCACATCAAGGCTGTTGCCAAGCTGCACAAGTATCCCGACGGCTCCGTCGAGGTTCTGGCATGTAACGGTGAAATCGGCCAGGGTCTGCGTACCACCTTCCCCAAGATCGTTGCTCATGAGCTGAACATCCCCCTGGAGAAGGTCTACTACGATCATCCCGACACCGCCCGCGTGCCCGACTCCGGTCCTACCGTCGCTTCCCGTTCTCTGATGGTCGTCGGCGAACTGCTGCGCCGCGCTGCCATCAAGCTGCGTGATGTTTGGGTTGACGGTGAAGATCAGATCGTCACCGAGAACTTCAAGGAACCCGACTTCATGATCCCCTTCTATATCGACAAGTTCCAGGGCGATGCATATCCCACCTACGCATGGGCTGTCAACGCCATCGAGGTCGAGGTCGACACCTACACCGGCGTCACCAAGATCGTCAATGCTACCGGTAACTTCGACGTCGGTACTCCCATTGACTGGAACATCGTCATGGGCCAGATGGAAGGCGGCTTCCTGCAGGGCATCGGCTACACTTCCACTGAGAAGATCTACTATGACAACAAGGGCCGTATGCGCAACACCACCTTCTCCGACTACCTGATTCCCACTTCCAAGGACGTTGTCGATCTGAACTGCATGCTGCATGTTGAGAAGTACCCCAACGGTCCCTACGGCGCAAAGGGCGCAGGCGAGCTGCCTCTGGTTGGCGCTCCCGGTGCATTCGTGGAAGCAGTCGAAATGGCTCTGGGCGCAGGCCACAAGATCAACCACATGCCCTTCAACGCTGAAGAAGTTATCAAAGAACTGAGCAAGGAGGTCTAATCTAAGATGGATGCAATCAAGTTTGTTCTTAACGGTGTAGAAGTTGCCTACGAAGGCAGCGCTACCGACCGTCTGCTGGATGTCCTGAGAGACACCTATGGCACCAAGAGCGTCAAGTGCGGCTGCAAGGAAGGCGAATGCGGCGCTTGCTCCGTCCTGATCGACGGCACCCTGATCAACTCCTGCTGTGTCGCAATGGGCGCTGTTGACGGCTGCTCCATCGTGACTGTGGAAGGCTTCCGTGAGACCGAGCGCTTTGCAGCTCTGGAGAAGGCTTTTGCCGGTATCTCCGCTGTTCAGTGCGGTTTCTGCATCCCCGGCATGATCCTGGCTGCTGAAGCACTGCTGTCCAAGAACCCCCATCCCACCACCGACGAGATCCGTGAAGGCCTGTCCGGCAACCTGTGCCGCTGCACCGGCTACAACGCCATCGTCTCCGCTATCAACACTGCTGCAAAGGAGGGCAATGGTTTATGGTAAACGGTTACGCACCTAAGTGCCTGCAGGAGGCACTGGAGATTCGTGCCGCTCACGACGTAGTTCCCTACGCCGGCGGTACCGACCTGATGGTCGAGAATCGCCCCAATGTTACCTACCTGTTCCTGAACAAGATCCCCGAGCTGAAGCAGGTCGTGGTTGATGACAACTACATCCGCATCGGTTCCGGCGTCACTTTCACCGAGGCTATCGCCAATGAGAATGTTCCTCAGCTGATGAAGGAAGCCATCTCCCGCATCGCTGCCTGCGCTATCCGTAACGCCGGCACCTTCGGTGGCAACCTGGGCAACGGCTCCGCAAAGGCTGACTCTGTCCTGATTGAGTTCGTCTCCGGCGCAAAGCTGCGTCTGCTGAGCGTCAAGGGTGAGCGCATCGTTGACGTTGAGAAGTTCTACCTGGGCCGCAAGAAGCTGGACCTGGGCTCCGACGAGATCATCGCCGAAGTTCTGCTGCCCAAGACCGGCCTCGAGAACTACTACTACGAGAAGGTCGGCGGCCGTAATGCCCTGGCTATCTCCCGCGTTTCCTTCGCCGGTGTCTTCGAAGAGAAGGACGGCAAGATCGTCAACATCGCTGCTGCATTCGGTGCAGTTGCTGACACTGTCCTGCGTTACCGCGACATCGAGGCCATGCTGATCGGCAAGACCATCGAAGAGGCTAAGGCAATGAAGGCTGAATACATCCAGGCTTACTCTGACCGGATGGTTCTGACCCGCGGCCGTGTCTCCGCTGAATATCGTAAGACTGTCTGCATGAACCTGCTGGGCGAGTTCCTGTCCAAGTTCGGCATCTAATTGTCTAAAAAGGGCCGCGCAGTCCATTCGGGCTGCGCGGTTTTTCTAAGAGGGCTATTATGTATTTTGTGACTGTCAATGGCAAGGAATATGTCACCGCCCATGATAAGGCACTGGTGACATTCCTGCGTGATGAACTGAATATGACCGGCACTAAGGACGCCGAGAACGCGGACTGGGTGCTGGTGGATGGTGTGAAGACCTCTGCCCGCGCTGTCAGACTCAGCGCCCTGAAGGGTAAAGAGATTCAGACCATCGAGGGATTTGATGATGCGCTTGTAAGGTCCATTGCCGCTCACCTGACGGAACGCGGCGGGATCGGCAGCGGCTTTTTTGCTCCCGGCATGGCAATTTCTGCCAAGGATACGCCGTTTTGTGAAAACGCACCGGAGACAGACTCCGGGACGCTGGAAAAAGTGAGCGGAAAGCGGATCTTCGCGGATGATGTGAACGTGCCGCGACAGGTATATGTCCGTCCCGTTTTCGCGAAAAATGTCGGCGCGAAGATTACAAAGATCGACTTCAGCCGGGCACTGGAAAATGTCCGCTTCGGAGACTGCATTCAGAAGGCGGATATCCCGGGCACCTTTGACGGCATGATCGGTGTGGGTGATACCGTCTCGAATACGGAGGAGGTAGCCGCACTGGTGGTGACCACTTATCTAGCCGAAATGAATGCACTGTGCGCGCTGATCAATATTGAATATGACGCTGCGTGTGAGCATCCCGCGCGTCCGGTACCCGCAATGCCGGAATGTGCGACGGTTCTCTACAGCGATGATGATACACTGACCGTTTATACCAACGGCGACGATCCGGAGCAGATCCGCAGAGACTGCGCCGCGGCGCTGGACATCCCGGCAGACTGGATCACCTGTGTGTCCAGTCCTGTGGAAGGGGCGAAGGCTGGCAGAGCCGAAGTGTTTGCAGCACTGGTCGCATGGTTGACCCAGCAGTCGGCAAAAGTGAAATTCTGAACAGAAAAGTCATTGCGGACCGGTCTGTACCGGCCCGCAATGACAGCGGCTTCCATTTACTGAATATAGTAATCTGCGTAGAATGCGGTGACATTTTGCATGCCGACAATGTTGGCGGCGGTGAGGAAGTCCTCGAAATCCTCGGGATGCTCGGCTTCATTCCGGGCGATGGCTTCCATGCAGTCGGCGACGCAGATATAAGGCATGGTGCAGGGCAGGATGTAGGTCATCTGCTTGGCAGTCTGATAGGAGGAACGGACGAACTTGCCCAGCTCCTTGCCGTGCAGCCCTTCAATGTCGCCCACCACGATGCAGCCGCAGACGGAGATGTTCTTCAGCTGCTTGATGTCGTGGACCATGCCGCGGAGCTGGCTCGTGGTGATGGCGTTGTGCCTGCTGTTGGCAAAGTCATCGGCGACAATCCGGAGGCCCACCATAGTCAGGTGACCGTCACCGGCGGCGGGAGCAGCGCATTCATTGATGGCGATCAGGTCTTCCATGGACTCTGCCACAATGCGGCATTTGCCCAGTACGGCGGTGGTATCGGCGGCAGTGTGGGCGGTGAAGAAAATCTCACGGCGGCCCAGACCCAGCGCGGCGGCAGCCAGAACTTCTTCAGCGCTCCGGGCTTCGATGACACCGCAGCCTCTGAGATCGGCAGCATGATCAATGCCGGCCATCAGATAAAATTCAGGCAGCAGACCCATCAGTCTGCGTTTTTCATTAAAAGAAATCATAAAGTTATTATCCTTTCTAATTTTTGAGTATTATAACATAGAAAACATCACTTGTAAATCGGCGAGCCGGCAGCAAAACGGTTCGGATGTTATGAGTTTTATGATAAATCAAGACCCATTTATTCATTTGCCTCAGGAGGATTCCCAATATGGATTTCAGACAACTTAAGTCCTTTGCGGCAGTTGTGGAATATAAAAGCTTTTCAAAAGCGGCGGAGCGGCTGAGCAGCGCCCAGCCGACCATCAGTACCCATGTGCGCATGCTTGAGGAAGAACTGCAGACCCAGTTGATCCTGCGCACCACCAAGAGCATTGAGATTACGCCCCAGGGATGGGAGGCGTACAAATATGCCAGGAAAATCCTGGATTTGCGGGAGTGCATTATGCAGAACTGTTCGGCTGATGCACGGCAGATCATTCGGGTGGGCGCGTCCACCATTCCTGCTACATACATTCTCCCGGAGATCCTGCCCAAATACAGCCTGATGGAGCCGGACGCTTATTTTGTGGTGAACCAGTCTGACAGCAAAAGCGTCATTGAGGGCCTTATGGACGGCCAGTTCGATGTGGGCTTGACCGGCATGGCGGCGGAGAAGGAAGACCTGACGTTCATTCCCCTGTGCAAAAGCAGGACCATTCTCATCGCGCCGGTCAATGAACGGTATCTGAAAATGCAGCGGGGGAAAGCCGATCTGGAAGAGCTGTTGAAGGAACCTATTGTTCTGCGGGAACGCGGCAGCAAAAAGAGTGCCAACCAGCTGCTGGAGCGGATGGGAATTGATGAAGGTGAACTTCAGGTGGTTGCCCGGGTTAACGATCAGGAAGCGGTAAAGAATATGGTTGTACGGGGAATCGGTATTTCCTTCATCTCCGAAATTGCCGCCCGGGATCTGATCCGGGAGCGGCGGCTGCTGAAATTTGAGCTGCCCGATCAGGGAGAGCCGCAGCAGATGTACCTGGTGTACCGCCATCGTTTTGGCGCTCAGAAGAAGGTAGAGAAATTCATCAAGTTTTTGTCTCAGTATGAGGTGCTGTAATGTCCCACAGTTTCTTGTCGGTCAGTCCTGAAGAATATGCCAGAGCGGTGAAGCTGTCCGGCGAGGTCCTGGAGCAGGCCCGCAGCACGCTGCGGATGAATCTGCGCTTCCTGGACGGAGCGCTGAACCGGCTGAGAACCTGTACCCATCCGCAGATCGTGTTTGCCACAGACGGACAGATATTGCATTACGAACCTTTTTCCCTGCTGAAGCGCTACCGCAGGGAACCGGACGCGGTGACCCGGGATTATCTTCATGTGCTGCTGCACTGCCTGCTGCGGCACACGTTTCTGCATGACGCGCCGGAGCGCTCTTTGTGGGATCTTTCCTGCGATATCGCGGTGGAGTCGGTGATTTCCGGACTGGGGCTGGAGGCGGTTACGGCGCAGCGGCAGAATAAGCAGAAGACGGTCATCGAAGATCTTCGCAGACAGTTGAAGTTTTTGACGGCGGAAAAGTTGTACCGCCATTTTCAGGAGCAGCCGCCGAAGCTGCTCAATGATCTGAAAGTCCTTTTCCGGGCGGATGACCATGGCCTGTGGTATCAGGAGTCCGGCTTCGACCCCACTGCCGCCGGCGGACGGGGACAGGCGGAGCGGGAATGGGCAGAGCTGTCCCGCTATGTCCAGGCGGATATGGAGATATTCTCCCGTTGCCGGGGAGAACAGGCCGGGGGCTTGATGCAAAATCTTGCCGCCGTAAACCGGGAACGCTATGACTATACCTCCTTTTTGCGCAAGTTCGCCTCCAGAGGTGAGGTCATGAAGCTGGATCTGGACGAATTTGACTATATTTTTTACACTTACGGTCTGAAACTTTACGGTAATATCCCCTTGATCGAGCCGCTGGAATACAAGGATGTCCGGCAGATCCGGGAGCTTGTCATTGCCATCGATACTTCCGGCTCCGTCAAGGGCGATCTGGTGCAGGCCTTTGTGCAGAAAACCTACAATATTTTGAAGGAAGCGGAGAATTTTGCGTCCCGGATCAATCTGCACATCATTCAGTGCGATCAGCAGATCTGGGAGGACGCAAAAATCACAACCCGGGAGGAATTCGACCGGTATCTTGAGACTATGACGCTGAAGGGGTTCGGCGGTACGGATTTCCGGCCGGTGTTTTCCCATGTGCAGGAGCTGCTCAGGAAGCAGGAATTTACGAATCTGAAGGGTATGATCTATTTTACCGACGGACTGGGCATCTATCCGGAGCAAAAGCCGGACTTCGACACGGCATTCGTCTTCCTGGATGAGGATTACCGGGATCTGAATGTACCCCCCTGGGCTATGAAGCTGGTTCTCCGTCCGGAAGAGATTTGAACCCCGGCCGCTGCCGGGGATCATCCCATGGCGGCGGACCGCAGATTCCCCGAAGAGGTGAAGATCATGAAACAAGCAAAATACGCGACCAGAATGGAACCAATCGTATTCTCAGGCAAGGGATTCTGCGTCACTTGTTCCGATGTGGTCATCCAAAACAGGGTTGTTGACTATATCGCGGAAAAAGGCGGCAGCCTGACCCGGAACAAGCCGGACTATGTGATCTACAGTCCCGGCGCAGACTATCCGCTGGAATTCGGGAATTGCGTTATGTTAACCTATATCCAGTTCTGGATGGCTGCCGGGGAACTGGACCGGATCCAGCAGCATGAATGGGTGGAGGCATCTCTTGCCTATCTGGGTTCTGATTCTCCCTTCAACCGGGAGCAGGAAGAGAAGATCCTCTGGTATATCCGGGACAACCGTGATAAGATCCTTTCCGCCATGCTGGAGCAGAGCGCCATGGAACCCATCGGGGGATATCTGCGCCGCAGCCGCCGGGTGCTTCCCGAAGCCTTTGCGAAGATCACAGAATCGGGCGATTATGAGCAGCAGATTCTGCTGGATCTGGTGGATGAACTGATCGAAAAGGCAAGTGCGCTGGAAAAGCACGAGGTGAAGGCTTTTTTGCTGGAATATAAGCGGACCCATCTGCCGGGTGAGTTTGTGGAGGAAGTCCAGCAGGCGGACCTGGAGAAGGAACTTGGCTTCCGGGACCGGAATGAATATGACTGGCTGAAGCTGTTTGATTTCAAAACAGAGGAAAACGGCATCCATATTTTCGGTTACAAAGGCGCCGACGAACTGGTATTCATACCCGACGAAATCGCCGGGAAACCCGTTGCGGCCATCCATGTCCGCAACTTTTACGCGGATAAGCGGGGACTGCAGTTTTATTGGCAGCGCCCTGCATTTCTGGGTGTCACTGCGGACATGGACGCCTTGCGGGCGTCGCAGGTGGGGGATACGGTCCTCTTTGGACGCTATCCCCAGACGAAAACCTCCGATATGGAGCCGCTCCGGTGGCAGGTGCTGAAGAAGGAGAACGGAAGACTGCTGGTCATCAGCTGCCTGTGCCTGGATAAGGTGCCCTATCATCTGGACTTTGAGAAGACAGACTGGGAGAACTGCCATCTGCGCCGGTGGCTCAACGGTCCTTTCTATCAGCTGAGCTTTACCCCGGAGGAGCAGGCCATGATCCCGGAAGTGATCACGGTCACGGCAACCAATGAAAAATACGGCACCCCCGGCGGCAGCGACACACCGGACCGGGTGTTCGCGCTGTCCAGCGCCGAGGCGGCGGAGCTTTTCCCCTCCGACGAATCCCGCATCGGCCGCACCACCGCCTATCATCAGGTCCAGGGCTATTATTTCGGCGGCAAATTCAACTGCTGGTGGCTCAGGACACCAGGCGTGGACCATGAATTTGTGACGCTCATCGGCAATTCCGGCTCTGTGGGCACCTATGGCTACCGCGTGGACAACAATGAGTATGCCGTGCGTCCTGCCATGTGGATCGAGATTGGAGGCTGATCTATGAACATCCGTCAGGCAAAACAGCAAATCAAGAACGCGATCACCGCGTATCTTTCAAAAAATGAATTCGGGGAATATGAGATTCCCTCCCAGCGGCAGCGTCCTGTGCTGCTGATGGGCCCTCCGGGCATCGGCAAGACCGCCATTATGGAGCAAATCGCCCAGGAACTGGGAGTGGGCATCGTCAGCTACTCCATGACCCATCACACCCGCCAGAGCGCTCTGGGCCTGCCGTTCATCACCCGCAAAACCTACGGCGGCAGGGAATATGACGTTTCCGAGTACACCATGTCGGAGATCATCGCTTCTGTCCACGATATGATTGCGGAGAACGGAGTCAGGGAGGGTATCCTGTTCCTGGATGAGATCAACTGCGTCTCCGAGACTCTGACGCCTGTGATGCTGCAGTTTTTGCAGTATAAGATCTTCGGCCGTCATCGGGTTCCCGACGGCTGGATTGTGGTCACGGCGGGCAATCCGCCGGAGTACAACAATTCCGTACGCCAGTTTGACATCGTGACTTTGGACCGTCTGAAGCGGATCGATGTTGAGCCGGAATTTGAGGTGTGGAAAGAATTTGCCTATCAAACCGGCGTCCATGCCTCCATCATCACCTATCTGGAGATCAAAAAGAGCGATTTTTACCATGTTGAGACTACGGTGGACGGCAAGAGCTTTGTCACCGCCCGCGGATGGTCGGATCTGAGCGACATGATCCGGCTGTATGAGAAGCTGGGGATTGCCGTGGATGAGGAGCTGGTATGCCAGTATCTCCAGAATCGGCGGATTG
Organism: Oscillospiraceae bacterium; assembly: GCA_017620525.1. Classification (GTDB taxonomy): domain Bacteria; phylum Bacillota; class Clostridia; order Oscillospirales; family Oscillospiraceae; genus Faecousia. The sequence continues at coordinate 92,186 of JAGAUY010000055.1, forward strand.
CCCGGGATTTTGCCGTCTACTATGATCTGTGGGGCAAGTACCGCTCCGATTATCAGGTGGATGCGATTCTGGCGGGCAATGCGGATGCGCTCACCAGAAATCGGGCGGAAAATGCCAAGTTTGATGAGCGGCTGTCGCTGCTGGGACTGCTGCTGGATCATATGAGCATGGAGCTTCGGCAGATCTACTATGCCGAGGAGACTATGCAGCAGCTTCTGGGGGCACTGAAGGCCATCCGGATGGAGCTGATGCGTCCCGGCACGCAGGTGGCCGACGCGGTGGAGAAGCAGATTCGCCGCAGCAGGGAGGCCCTGGCTGCGGGCCGTCGGGCAGGCAATCTATCCGCCGATGCTCAGCGGATCGCCAACGGCACCATTTCCGCGTTGGAGGAGCTGCGGGGGGTCCTTGCCCGGGAGGATATTCAGTCCCCGGCTGCGGGACTGGCATCTATCAAAACTGCCCTGGACGGACGCAGCGCCTTGCTGAAGATTCAGACCGGCGATGCGGGCAGAAAGCTGTCAAATATGTTCCGTTTCTGCGAAGAGGTCTTCGGCGACGGCCAGGAAGTGATGATCCTTGTCACGGAGCTGACCATCAGCCACTATGGCACCCGTTTCCTCAGCCGTCATGGCTGCGAGGAATATTTTGCCCACAACAAAGACCTGCTGGTCAATCAGCGAAGGAAAGAGATCCTTGCCGAGATCGAAACACTGCCGATGGGCACGGATTGAAGAATCATAACCACCGGCCGGTTGTTATGGTTTCCTTGCGGTTCCCTGGAAAAGATGGTACAATGAAACCGGAAATAAAAAGGAAAGAGGGAATTTTCATGAAACGATTGATCAGTATGCTTTTGGTTCTTTGCTTGACGCTGTTCCTGCTGCCCGCCACCGCCTGGGCGGCAACGGAAATTGCATCCGGCACCTGCGGTGAGAATCTGACCTGGGTACTGGATGATGGGGGGACACTGACCATCTCCGGCACCGGTCCAATGACGGATTATGGACTTCGGGAGGCGCCCTGGTATGGATACAACAAAGATATTCAAAATATTGTGATTGAAAAAGGTGCGGAAACCATCGGCGCAGCTGCGTTTTATCACTGCTTTAATGTGACGGAGGTCGTGTTGCCATCCGGTGTGACTTCCGTTGGAGAATCCGCATTTACCTCCTGCGGCGGCTTGGTAAGTATCACGATTCCCGATGGTGTGCGCTCCATTGGAAACGATGCTTTTGAATACTGCAGCAGCCTGACTGAGATAACGATTCCGGACAGCGTGATCTCACTGGGGGACCAAGCGTTTAGGGAGTGCGAAAGTCTGACCAAAGCAACGCTTTCTGACAGCATGACATCCATTGGTGAAGAGACATTTGCAGATTGCTGGAATTTGTCCGCCGTAGAAATTCCTGACAGCATTGTCACCATTGGTCAGTGGGCATTTATTTGCTGTTACGGTCTGACCGGCATCACGATCCCGGATGGAGTTACGACTATTGGATTTGGTGCCTTTGATTCCTGTGCCGGTCTGACTGATATCACGATTCCTGCCAGTGTCACGTCCATTGCGCATTATGCGTTTTCGCACTGTGCAGGTCTGAAGGGAATATGGGTGGACGAGAACAATGTCAATTACAGCAATGATACGCAAGGTGTTGTTTTTAATAAGGATCAAACGGTGCTGATCGCGGTTCCCGGCGGTATGGAGGGCACCTATGAGATCCCGGATTGTGTTCATATGATTGAAGAAGGTGCATTCACAGGATGTGCCGGCCTGACTGGTATTGTAATTCCCAGCAGTGTTACCACGATTGATAATGAGGTATTCGGTGAGTGTACCGATCTGCGCAGCGTTCAGATCCCGGACAGCATTACGGAAATTAACAGTTTGGTGTTCTATGGCTGCACCAGTTTAACAAATGTATCGATTCCTGACAGTGTTGCATCCATTGGCGAATATGCATTTTGCTGTTGCAGCAGCTTGAGCAGCGTTGTAATTCCTGACAGCGTTACTGCTATCTCCAATATGGCATTTGCTGTCTGTGAAAGTTTGTCTGAAGTCAGATTTGCCGGAAATGTGCCTGCAATCTCGCATAATGCATTTGATAATTCTGTTTTGACTGCATATTACCCCGAGAACAACACCACCTGGACCTCTGATGTGATGCAGAACTATGGCGGAACCATTACCTGGACTTCCTACATACCCGGGGCGGAATCTGACTTCACCGACGTTATCTCCGGCGAATATTATTACGCACCCGTACTCTGGGCGGTGGATAACGGTATCACCAACGGTCTTTCTCCCACCACCTTCGGCGTCGATGAAAACTGTACCCGCGCCCAGTTCGTCACCTTCCTGTGGCGGGCAGCGGGATGTCCAGAACCTGCTGCGACGGTCAATCCCTTCGCTGATGTGGAAGACAACCAGTTTTATTCCAAAGCCGTCCTCTGGGCGGTTGAGAAGGGTATCACCACCGGTCTGGCAGCGGACAGGTTCGGTGTCAATGATCCCTGTACCCGCGCTCAGGTGGTCACCTTCCTGCACCGCTACGCGGGAAATCCCGCGCCCGGCATCACGGACAATCCCTTCGATGATGCCGCACCCGGTCAGTTCTACTCGACCGCCATTTTGTGGGCAGTGGAAAACGGCATCACCACCGGTCTGGATGCTGCTACTTTCGGCGTGAACAACCCCTGCAGCCGCGCCCAGGTCGTGACCTTCCTCTACCGGGCCCTAAACGGATAAACTTCTTTTTTGCCGCCCCTCCGGTTGCCCGGAGGGGCGGTTTTGTGGTATGATAAAATCAAAGACGGGAGGAGGTACCAATGATGGAACAAAAGGAACTGCTGAAAAAGATCCGGCTGTATCTGTTCGACATGGACGGGACGCTGTATCTGGGAAACCGGCTGTATGATTTTACAATCGAGCTGCTGGAGAGCCTGAAGGCAAGCGGCAGAAAATACCTGTTTATGACCAATAATTCTTCCAAAAGTGTGGAGGATTACATCAAAAAGCTGCACAGCCTGGGTATCGAATCCACCCGGGAGGATTTTATTACCTCATCCCAGGCGACGGCTTATTATCTGAAGGAACATCATCCGGGAAAGAAACTCTATGTCTGCGGGACCCGCTCCCTGAAGCGGGAGTTGGAGACGGAAGGCTTTGCCGTGACGGAAAACCTGGATGAGGTGGAGTGCATCGTCATGGGTTTCGACACGGAGCTGACATTCAAAAAGCTGGAGGATGTGAGCCGGCTGCTGCTGACCCGGGAGGGGATTCCATACATTGCCACCAATCCCGACTATGTATGCCCCACGGAATTCGGAAGCGTGCCGGACTGTGGCAGCGTGTGCGATATGATCTTCAATGCCACACGCAAGCGCCCCGTGGTCATCGGAAAACCCAGCCCTCTGATGCCGCTGCTGGCCATGGAGCGCAGCGGCTTCAGCGCCGAAGAGACTGCTGTGGTGGGGGACCGGATCTACACGGATGTGAAGTCCGGAATCAATGCGGGTATCACCGGTATTCTGGTAATGAGCGGCGAGACGACATGGAAGATTCTGGAAGAATCCGATGTGAAACCCCATCTGGTTCTTCGGGATGCGTCGGAAATACGCGATGCGATCAAATGATTTGCGAAATTTGACAAATTGGGTCTTGTGCTGAAGGCAATTAACGGGTATAATAAACAATACTGTGATTAGAAAACCTAATCGATGAAGAGGAAATGCTATGATTGACAGACTGGACAGAAATATCCGTTATTTGCGTATCTCCATCACGGAGCTTTGCAACCTGCGCTGCCGCTACTGTATGCCGGAGGACGGTATCTGCAAAAGGGATCACCAGGAAATGCTGACCGAGGATGAGATCATCCAGGCGGTCCGCGCTGCGGCATCCCTGGGAATTGACAAGCTGCGCATCACCGGCGGCGAGCCGCTGGTGAAGAAAAACGTGGTCTCCATCTGCCGCCGGGCGGCGGAAGTGGAGGGAATTCGGGAGGTTTGCCTGACCACCAATGGTGTGCTGCTGCCGCAGCTGGCGAAGCCGCTGAAGGATGCCGGGGTCAAACGGATCAACATGAGCCTGGACACCCTCGATCCGGAGAAGTACGCCTACATCACCCGCATTGGTACCCTGGACCAGGCAATGGCCGGTCTGGAAGCGGCGCTGGATGCCGGCTTCGAGAAGGTGAAGATCAACGCAGTGCTGATCGGCGGTTTTAATGATGATGAGATTGTCGCGCTGTCGGAGCTGACGAAGAAATATCCCGTCGATGTGCGCTTCATCGAGATGATGCCCATGTACGACAGCGGTGATTTTGACCGCAAGGCGTTTATTCCCTATACCACCGTTCTGGACAAGCTGCCCGAGGCGGTGGAGGTCACTCCCGACGGCGGCGTGGCACGGCTCTACCGTCTGCCCGGCGGCCAGGGCAACATCGGCCTCATCAGCCCTGTCAGCGCCCATTTCTGCGGCACCTGCAACCGCATCCGTCTGACTGCCGACGGAAAGATCAAACCCTGTCTTCATTCCGGCGACGAGTACAGCCTGAAGGGACTGGACTATGACGGCATGGTGGCAATGCTGAAAGAAGCCATCTGGAACAAGCCTGCGTGGCATGGGGAGCTGTCTGCAGACAACCGCAGTCAGGCTGGCCGCAATATGAATCAGATCGGCGGATAACAACACAAACAGCCACCCGGGGAGGGTGGCTGTTTTCATATGGATCAGGCGATGGGATCGGTCAGCTCGGTCTCGGTGACACATTCGTTCTTGAGCCGGCCTACCAGATACTGCAGGCACTCCACCACATTGGGGCGGATGTCGCCGCCGATCAGGACGTACATGATGTCGTCGCCGGTCTGCAGCTGACCTTCGTTGAGCCAGACTCTGATGTAGTGGATACCGCTGAGCTTGTAAGCATCGGCAATGGCCGCTTCCACTTTGTCTGCGTCATAGGAAAAGAGCATACCGGTGACGGGCTGCGTGTTCTCCGCGCCGTAACGTGCCAGCGCCTTGGCGGTGGAGCGGACCACACCGTTGTGAGTCAGGTACATACCGATTTTGGGGGCACTTTCGTGCGCCTTGGCCTCTTTCAGCCAGGCATCCATGGAAGGAATGGGTTTTGCCATGAGAATACCTCCTGCGTTTTTGTTTCATTATAGTGGATGGAGACCCTCCTGACAAGAGAAAAATCCTGTGGTTGCAAAATCGGAGGAAGCAGGGTAAAATAATGCAAATACCCCCAAGGAGGAACCGATATGAAAAAATTGCTCTGCCTTCTGCTCTGCGCGGTGCTGCTGTGCGGCGCGGTGGGATGCGGCCTGGTGCTGCCCGTGCCGGAAACCCAGGCGCCCACCGAGACTGCCGAGCCGACGCAATGGGTGCTGGAGGATACGATAGAAGCGAAGAAATATGAGGGCGTGGAACTGGTGTTCCTGTCCTGCTGGGCGGAAGATGCTGCGCAGGCGGCGGTGCTCACCCAGGCGGCGGAGGTTTTTGAGATGACCACCGGCGCGGCGGTGCAAATCCTGTGGTCTCAGGATTTTGAGAATCTGATCCAGACAGGTGACATTTATCAGCTGCCCGGCGGTATGCTGCAGGAATATGCCGACAGGGTCCTGGATCTGACGGAACCGGCCCAGAACGCAGGTTATGGGCAGAAAAGTTTTTCCGCTCTGACCGATCAGGTCATCAGCCGCTGCGGCAAACTGGCGGCGATTCCGCAGGTGCCCTATCTCAGCGGCTTTTATTACAACCGGGAAGCCTTTGAAAGCTGCGCTGTTGCACAGCCGCCGCAGACCTGGGAGCAGTTCGCGGCTGTCTGCGCGGCCCTGGATGCCGGCGGCTGGGTGCCTTTGACGATGAACAGCGAAAGTGCCGATGATGTGCTGATGCTGCACCTTGCCCAGTACCTGGGCGCAGAGGCGGCGCTGAGCGTGGCCCGGAGCGGCGGGTGGCAGGATCAGGCCGGGAGCGCCGTATCGGATCTCATTGACCTTGCTGCGGCGGGTTATCTGGTCCGGGGCGTGCCGGCGGATTATCCCGGGGGACAGAACAGGATTGGCCTGAGCAATGCTGTCATGATCTGGGGTACCAACGAACTGTGCGCTCAGACGTCGGAAGCGGCCCTGGCAGAGCTTGACTGGGGCGTATTTCCTTATCCCGGTGTCGCAGGTGCGGAACCGGTGATTTCGGTGGAGTCCGATGTGCTGGCTGTGGCGGCGGAATGTGCCCAATCCCAGGCGGCTTTCGAGTTTATCCTGCTGCTGACCACCGGGGAATTTGATCAGCTCCGGGCGGATCTGACCTGCGGAATTCCAGCGGACCCCAATAATATATCCCCCATCCGCGGAGCTGTTGAGGCGCTGCAGATCGCCCAGATCGTGGAAAATGTCCCAGTGGAATTCACGCAGTCTCAGCTGGATACGATCCTGAAGCTCTGGAAAGGGGCCTATCAGCAGGCGGAGGCCTTTACCGAGGCCATGGATGCGCTATATTCACAAAGTTAACTTGCAATCCTGCGGGGAATATGGTATCCTATATAATAATAGCGGAAGGAGGAATCTCTGTGCGTTTACAAGAATCCGGCGAAATGTATCTGGAATCCATTTATGTGCTTTCCAAGAAGCAGAAGTATGTTCGTTCCATCGATATCAGTGAGTACATGGGTTACTCCAAGCCCAGTGTTTCCAGAGCCATGAACCTGCTCAAGACCAACGGTTACATCGTCATGGACGAGGAAAACTATATTACGCTGACGCAGACCGGCAAGGAGATCGCAGAAAAGATCTACTCCCGGCATACGGTCCTGACAAAAATGCTGATTGGACTGGGTGTTCCCCAGGATGTGGCGGCGGAAGATGCCTGCCGCATGGAGCACACCATCAGCGATGTTTCCTTCGCGGCGATCAAGCGCCATATGGAGGAAATGAGTACCTGAAAAGAAAAGCGGCTGCCATCGGGCAGCCGCTTTTGTTTATACGTCCAGAAGTTTCAGAATACCTGCCTTGGGGCGGTATCCTACGGATTTGGCAACGGGAACACCGCTTTTCAGCACCACCAGCGTCGGAATGCTGGAAACACCGAATTCCATGGCCAGCTCCATTTCTTCATCCACATTGACTTTGCCCACGAGGATCTCTTCATTTTCCTCCGCAATCTCTTCCACGATGGGGCCGATCATCTTGCACGGACCGCACCAGATGGCCCAGAAGTCCAGCAGGACGGTTCTGCCGGAGGTTTTGACCAGTTCATCATAGTTCGCTTTTGTGATGGTCTGAACAGACATGATACATTCTCCTTTGTATATTGATTTTGATTCGTTCGCTGCCGGGGTTATGCTTTTCGCTGCCGGCAGGCATATTCATAGGCCATTTTATAGTCTTCCAGCTCCCGGTAGCAGCGCTCCAGACGGAGAGCTGTTTTTTCCGGGAATTGCGCCTCAGCCTTGTGGTAGCAGGCAGCGGCTTGCCGGTATGCCTGACGGGCGAGATATGCCTCCCCCCGGAGGAAATTCCAGTCTGCCGCTTCCCAGTCCTCTGCCGCGTCCAGAAGCGCGGCGCAGCGGGACACATTTCCATTATCCAGTGCGTCCCTGGCCCGGATCAGCAGTTCCGCATCCAACGGCGGCAGCGCGCAGACGGATTCGCGGCGCATCTGGGGTGTGACCTGCACCGCCAGCAGCAGGCGCCGCCGCTCCAGTTCCCGGCGGCAGTAAGCCAGATCCCGGCCTGCTTCAGCCGCCCGGTTCAGCAGTTCGCCGGCATAGGGCCTGCGGCCCCGGACCAGCGCTTCTTCCGCCAGAGAGAGGCATGACAGCACTTCCAGCAGCCGCCGCTCCTGATCGAAGATCCCGTCCGGCTCCCGGTAATGCTCCAGGGACTTCAGTGCTGCGGCATAGTCTGCAGACAGGTATGCGTGTCGCGCCGCTTCCATCACCGGCTGATTGGGGGAGGTCACAGTTTCCTCCTCCAGAAAGTAGCTGATGGTTTTTCCGAGCTGTCCGGCCAGATACCGCAGTGTGTCCATGGATGGTCTGGCCGCACCGTTTTCGATCTGCGAGAGCATATTGCGGGTGATTTCATCGCCGCACAGCTGCCGCTGGGACAGTCCCGCTTCCAGCCGCGCCTGCTTCAGCCGTTTTCCAAGTTCCATTGGAATCACCCCCGGTAATTTGTATTTACCCCATTATAGCATACGCTGTTTCACTTTTCCAGCGTTACAAAAAATTCATTTGCTATTTATGCGGAATTGGTATAAACTAAACTGATATAGCAGATTAAGGAGGTGCGTCATGGATATCAAAAACAGGCGCGCGATTCAAAATACAGCTGCGGAGGCGCTTGCCTGCGTTTCCGATTCTCGGACCGTTGCCCTCATCTATGGCGGCGGCACGGCGCTGCTGGCGCTGCTGTGCACCATTGTCACCTATGTGGTGGGTATCCAGATCCGGGGCACCGGCGGTCTGGGAAATATGGGACTTCGCTCCGTGCTCTCGACAGTTCAGTTCGTTCTGCCTCTGGCCCAGAGCCTGATCGTGGTTTTTCTGGGTTTCGGCTATCAGAGTGCGGCGCTGCGCATGGCCCGGCGGGTCAATTGCCGCCCGGATGTCCTGCTCGATGGCTTCCGCCGTTTTGGCCCGCTGGTAAGGCTGTCCATCGCCCAGAGCATCATCTATATGGCCATCGCCTTCCTGGCGCTGTATGTTGGCGCGCAGGTCTTCGTGATGACGCCGCTGGCAAAGGACTTCCTTGAGATCATGATGCCCCTGATTTCCTCTGCGACAGTACTCACCGACGAGATCGTTCTCGATGAGGCGACGCTGCTTGCCGCTACGGAAGCCATGCTGCCCATGATCCCCATCGTTCTGATTCTGTTCCTGATCGCTGCGCTGCCCATCGCGTATCAGTACCGGATGTCCACCTTCGCACTGCTGGATGATCCCGGCCGGGGTGCCTTTGCCGCCATGCGGGAGAGCCGGAGTATGATGAAGGGAAACCGGGTGGATCTTTTTAAGATTGATGTGAGTTTCTGGTGGTTCTATCTGACGGAGCTGGTGATCGGCCTGATCGCCTACGCAGATGTGCTGCTGCCCCGTCTGGGTGTCAGCTTCCCCTGGTCTGATACGGTCAGCTATTTCCTGTTCTATGTGGTGTCTCTTGCTTTGCAGACAGGACTGTATTATCTGTTCCTGAACCGGGTTCATGTCACCTATGCCGCAGCCTATGAGACCCTGCGCGCCAAGCCGGAGCAGACCCGGGTCCCTCTGGGCAATATCTTCAATCTGTGATAACATCCGCGTGCCATCTCCGGCACGCGGTCCCGTTTTCCGGCGCAGCGCCGGGATCACGCAAAAAATGAGGAGGAATGATATGAGTAACTGTAACGGCTGCAGCGGCAGCTGCGGCGGGTGCGGAGGCTGCTCCGCGTTCCTGGAACTGACCGAGGGGGAGATCAAAATGCTCCTGATGCTGGCGCAGATTCCCTTCCTGCCTGTGGCACGGAGAATGGATGACGATGTGCCGGTGTTTCTGGAAGAAACAGACCGTCCGGCGGAGGAATACAGTCTGATCCTTCAGTGCCTGGAGAAACGGGGACTGATTGATATCGATTATTCCAAGCCCCTGAAAAGCTTTGACGACAGCGCCTATGCCGCCTGGCCGGTGCGCGGAAGCTTCGCCCTGACAATGCGCGGGCAGCAGGTGGTGGAGTTGCTGGAGTACCAGGGTGTCAATTAATTTTCCACCGGGAACAAATTTTTTACTTGACGAAGGTCGTCGAAATTGCTACAATGATGTCAATATCATACAAAGGCAGTGAAGGGAAGAGTAAGCCCGCCGCCTCCGTTCAGAGAACCCCGGCTTGGTGTGATGGGGTACGACAGGAGCTGGCTGAACATGGTCCCGGAGCCGCGCAGGCGATAGGTAGTTTGCGACGGGAGCGCCCGTTAAAGCGCACGAGTATGCTGGTACTCGATGAGGCGGCAGTCGTGAGGCTGCTGTGAATCAAGGTGGTAACACGGTATTTTCCGTCCTTGTGCTTTGGCACAAGGACGTTCTTTTTTTAGGAGGGATATTTTGGAACCGATTATCGAAATGAAACATCTTTCAAAGACCTTCGGTGACGGAAGCAACCAGGTCGCCGCACTTAAAAATGTGAGTATCGCGGTCCGGAAGGGTGAGATCTTCGGCATCATCGGTCTGTCCGGTGCCGGCAAGTCCACGCTGGTGCGCTGCATCAACCTGCTGGAGCGGCCCGATGAGGGCGAAGTCCTCTTCCATGGCAGGAATCTGATGACCATGTCCGAGAAGGAGCTGCGTCAGCAGCGTAAAAAGATCACGATGATCTTCCAGCACTTCAATCTGCTGGATCAGCGGACATCCCTTGAGAATATCTGTTTCCCTCTGGAGCTGGTGGGCACGCCTAAGAAGCAGGCCCGCAAGCGCGCCATGGAACTGCTGGAGACGGTTGGCCTGCCCGACAAGGCAGATGCATACCCTGTCCAGCTGTCCGGCGGCCAGA
>JAGAUY010000056.1 GCA_017620525.1 Oscillospiraceae bacterium
ATCAGCGCGACGCCGGCCTTGATCACCAGCGTACCGGGCACAAAGGAGATGTATCCGGCCAGCACATCTGCCAGAGCGGAGCCCAGCGCCGCAGCGATGATTGCATCAAGCGGATGCAGCAGGAATGCGCAGATCAGAATGATGCCATCACCCAGATTGGCATAACCGCCGGTTGCAGGGATCGGGATCTGCACAAGCATGGTGGCTACGCAGATTAGCGCAGCAAACAGCGCAGTCAGAACTGTCCTGAGGGTGGAATGGTTTTTCAATGCAAAGACCTCTTTTCTTTGAGAATGCAGGCGGTGATCAAGCTTTCTTCACGGCGCGGAAACCTTTTTCCAAATCTGCAATGATATCGTCAATGTGCTCCGTACCAATGGACAGACGGATGGTGTTAGGCTTGATGCCCTGATCCTCCAGCTCTTCCGCGCTCAGCTGAGAGTGGGTGGTGGTGGCGGGATGGATCACCAGGCTCTTCACATCCGCCACGTTCGCCAGCAGGGAGAAGATCTCCAGGCTGTCGATGAACCGATGCGCTTCGGCCTGCCCGCCCTTGATCTCGAAGGTGAAGATGGAACCGCCGCCGTTGGGGAAGTATTTCTGATACAGCGCATGATCGGGATGGTCCGGCAGAGAGGGATGATTCACCTTCTCCACCTGCGGATGACCGGCGAGGAATTCCACGACCTTCCTGGTGTTCTCCGCATGACGCTCCAGGCGCAGGGACAGGGTCTCCACCCCCTGCAGCAGCAGGAAGGCGTTGAACGGGGAGATAGCAGCGCCGGTATCGCGCAGGAGGATCGCGCGGACGTAGGTCACGAAGGCTGCCGGGCCCGCCGCATCCACAAAGGATACGCCGTGATAGCTGGGGTTCGCCTCGGCGATGGGCGCATACCTGCCGCTCTTCTTCCAGTCGAATTTACCTGAATCCACGATCACGCCGCCCAGCGTGGTGCCGTGGCCGCCGATGAATTTCGTGGCAGAATGCACTACGATATCCGCGCCGTGCTCGATGGGGCGGATCAGGTAGGGGGTGCCGAATGTGTTATCGATGACCAGCGGCAGGCCGTGGCGATGGGCAATCTCGGCGATCGCATCGATGTCCGGAATATCGGAATTAGGGTTCCCCAGCGTCTCAAGATACACGGCCCTGGTATTGGGGCGGATGGCTGCCTCCACCTCAGCGAGGTTGTGCGCATCCACAAAGGAAGTGCTGATGCCGTAGAGGGGCAGGGTGTTGGCCAGCAGGTTGTAGCTTCCGCCGTAGATGGTCTTCTGGGCCACGATGTGATTGCCGTTCTGGGCCAACGCCTGAATGGTATAGCTGATCGCCGCTGCACCAGAGGCCACTGCCAGTGCTGCCACGCCGCCCTCCAGGGCCGCGATGCGCTTTTCCAGCACATCCTGTGTGGAGTTTGTGAGCCTGCCGTAGATATTGCCCGGATCCGCCAGGCCAAAGCGGGCCGCGGCGTGGGCCGAATTGCGGAAAACGTACGAGGTGGTCTGGTAAATCGGCACGGCGCGGGAATCCGTGGCAGGATCAGGCTGTTCCTGGCCTACGTGCAGCTGGAGGGTCTCAAACTTGTAATTGCTCATGTGACAACCTCTTTTCTGTATTCTTGTCTGATAAATGGACCGTTTCGTGCATTGCGTCTGATCAGGTGGAACTGCTTCCCATCATCACATTCGACAGTTTCCCACTGCCCGGACAAGGCTCCTCATTCGGGTCAACATCGAACCACCTCTTTCCATCAGAAATACAGCGTGATGCAAAAAAGCAGGATAAACGTCCCGCGTCCATCCCGCTGCAGCTGTTATCACATGCATCTGTTCAGATGCAACGCCGATAAACACCTCGCTGAGACAGACAGCAGGCGAAACACATGCACATGTACATCACGTTCGGTCGGAGCATCATGGCAGCTGTCCTCCTCCTTTAATACTTAATGTCTATCGACGTGGTGTATTATATGATTGTAATCCTATATTGTCAATAGAGTTTTCGTGATTTGCTGTGAAAATACAAACAAAGTACACTATACCGATGGACATACGGAAATAATCTGCAAGTGATTGCAAAACGCTGCAGGATAGGATAAAATAGAAATAGGAGTTGATGAGCATGCTGATTTCCACCAAAGGACGCTATGTAACCCGTATGCTGCTGGATATTGCCCAGAATCAGGGAGATGGCTATGTCTCCATGAAGAGTATCGCCGAGCGTCAGGGAATGTCCAAGAAGTATCTGGAGCAGTTTACTGCCACGCTTGCCAAAGCCGGCCTGCTCGAAATTCGCCGGGGTAATCAGGGTGGCTACCGTCTGTTGGTCGATCCGGCTGCTATCACGCTGGCCGACATCCTCTACCTGACGGAGGACTCGATGCACGCGGTCGCCTGTCTTGAGCATACACCGAACCGCTGCGACAAGTGCGGATCTTGCCTCACGCTGCCCGCCTGGGAGGGGCTGGACAAGGTTGTAAACGACTATCTGACCTCTGTAACACTTCAAGATATGCTGGATCAGGCAAAAACTTCAGATTAATGTTCCTTCTTGTCATCTTGAGTCGCAAAGCATCATTGCATATATACGACCACGATTAATATGTCAAACACTATGTTGAGAATAGTATTGACAGGATAGATAATTCCAGTCTTTTCGACGGAATAAAGAAATCCGAACCCATTTCCAACCGGAATCAGGTTCGGATTTTTTTGTGAAGTGGATTATTTCAGTAAATGTACACAGCTACACGACTATGTCTTAATGGTGAAACACCCCTTGACAAATTGAATCACAAAAATCTTACCTTGAAAGCTATGCTGCTCAGCATGGCTTTTTGAACTGCGTTCACTACACCGATGACGGCTGGTCAGGCGGCACCTTTGACCGTCCCTCATGGAAGCAGCTGGTGGCAGATGTGGAAGCAGGCAAAGTTGGTACGGTTCTTGTGAAGGACATGAGCCGTATTGGCCGTGATTATCTGCAGACCGGCTACTTCACCGAGGTGCTGTTCCGGCAGCATGATGTACGCTTCATTGCCATCGCCAACAATGTGGACAGCGACGATCCGGGCAGCAACGAATTCACGCCGTTTATGAACATCATGAATGAATGGTACCTGCGGGATCAGTCCCGGAAAGTACGAGCCGCTGTTCAGTTGAAGGGCAGATCGGGCAAGCCCATCACCACCAATGCGCCGTATGGGTACAAGAAAGACCCGGAGAATCATAACCATTGGCTCATTGATGAGGAAGCAGCGGCTGTCGTTCGGCATATCTTCCATCTATCCATTGAGG
>JAGAUY010000057.1 GCA_017620525.1 Oscillospiraceae bacterium
TCTGGTTGAGATTGCCCGGATTCAGAGTACGCAAAGCTCCAACCGCATTGAAGGCATTTATACTTCTGATGAGCGTCTTCAGAAGCTGGTCAAGGACAAAACTACACCCCGTAACCGAAACGAGAAAGAAATTGCCGGTTATCGCGATGTGCTGGCGACCATCCACGAAAGCTACGAGTACATCCCTGTGAAGCCCAATATGATTTTGCAGCTTCACCGGGATCTATATAAATTCAGTGGTATGAGCATTGGAGGCAATTACAAAACCTCCGATAATGTGATCGAGGAAGAAGATGCCCAGGGCAACAAGCATGTCCGCTTTCAACCTGTACCGGCATGGGAAACTCCGGAAGCGATGGAGCGGCTGTGTCAGGCTTACAATGACCTTTGTTATAGCGGACAATACGATCCACTACTGATGATCCCCGTATTCATTCTGGACTTCCTCTGTATCCATCCTTTCAATGACGGTAATGGTCGTATGAGCCGCCTGCTGACACTACTCCTACTGTACCGCGCAGGATACAATGTGGGTAAATACATCAGTATTGAAAAGCTGATTGAGCGCACAAAAGGCGCCTATTACGATGAACTGCAGGAAAGTTCTGCCCACTGGCACGAAGGGGAGAATGACTACATTCCCTTCGTGACATATCAGCTGGGAGTGATTCTGGCAGCCTACCGGGAATTCTCTGACCGTGTGAAAATCGTCAGTGAGAACACCCGCAAACCCAACCGTGTCCGTGACATCATCCATGACCACCTCGGCAAGATCACAAAGGCAGAGATCGTGGCTCAGTGCCCGGACATCAGCCAGACTACCATCCAGCGGGCGCTGAATGACCTAACTAAGAGCGGCGAGATTATCAAAATCGGCGGAGGCCGCTACACTTCTTACACTTGGAACAGGGAGATTGATTAATATGATTACAGGTGAACTGAAAAACAGAATTGACGGTTTGTGGGATATTTTCGCTGCAGGTGGCTTGGTAAACCCTTTGGATGTCATTGAGCAGATCACCTATCTGATGTTTATCCACGATCTGGATACGACTGATAATCTTCGTGCCAAGGAGAGTGCCATGCTAGGCCTGCCCTTCAAGAGCATTTTTGCGGATGAAGTGGAAATCGGCGAGCGGAAGATCGATGGCAGGCAGCTGAAGTGGTCTGTGTTTCATGACTTTGACGCAGGCAGAATGTACTCTGTCATGCAGGAGTGGGTATTTCCTTTCATCAAGAATCTGGACAGCGGTAAGGACAGTGCCTATTCCAAGTACATGAGTGATGCCATCTTCAAGTTGCCCACCCCGCTGCTGCTGAGCAAAGTGGTGGACTGCCTGGATCAGATTTATGACCAGATGGAAAAGGTGAAGGACAGCGATATCCGCGGCGATGTCTACGAATATCTGCTCTCCAAGATTGCCCAGTCCGGTCTCAACGGTCAGTTCCGTACCCCTCGCCATATCATCAAGATGATGGTGGAACTGATGCAGCCCAAGCCCGACTTTTCCATCTGCGACCCGGCTTGCGGTACTGCCGGTTTCCTTGTGGCATCGGAAGAATACCTGATGGCCAACCACAAAAAAGAAATCTTCTTCGACCGGCGGAAGAAGGATCATTTCCTGAACCACATGTTCTTCGGCTACGATATGGACCGGACAATGCTTCGCATCGGTGCCATGAATATGATGACCCACGGGGTGGACAGCCCCTTCATTGAGTACCGGGATAGCCTGTCCGACCAGAACCCGGATAAAGAAAAGTTCGATCTGATCCTGGCGAATCCCCCCTTCAAGGGCAGTCTGGATGCGGATACCGTGTCCGCTGACCTGCTGAAGGTCTGCAAGACCAAGAAGACGGAATTGCTGTTCCTGGCGCTGTTTCTGCGGATGCTGAAAACCGGCGGCCGCTGCGCCTGCATCGTTCCCGACGGTGTCCTCTTCGGATCGAGTACTGCCCACAAGGCCATCCGCAAGGAACTGGTGGATGGCAACCGGCTGGAGGCGGTCATCTCCATGCCCAGCGGCGTGTTCAAGCCCTACGCAGGTGTGTCCACCGGTATTCTGGTTTTCACCAAGACCGGCCACGGCGGCACGGACAAGGTCTGGTTCTATGATATGACCGCCGACGGTTTCTCCTTAGACGATAAGCGCACCGAGATCAAGGACAACGATATTCCCGATATTATCAACCGGTTCCGCAATCCAGAGGGGGAGGCGGAGCGTCAGCGCACCGAAAAGTCCTTCTTTGTTCCCCGGGAGGAAATCGTGGAAAACGGCTATGACCTGTCCATCAACAAGTATAAGAAGACCGAGTATGTGGCGATTGAATATCCTCCCACGAGCCAAATTATGGCCGATATCCGGGAACTGGAAATGCAGATTGGTGAGGAAATGGAAAAATTGGAATCCCTGTTGGGACTGTAAGGAGATACTATGGCGATTTTAGAAAATGACAAGTTGCAGAAATTTGAGGACCAGTCCATTCGTACCGCATGGGATGAAGAACA
>JAGAUY010000058.1 GCA_017620525.1 Oscillospiraceae bacterium
AGGGTGGCAATCACAATGTATACAGTATTGAGAACATCCGGCAGGATGCCGATGGTTTCCGTCAGGTAGCTGGGCTTTGTGCTTAAAAATTCCCAGCTTAAATTGGGAATACCCTGAATCAGCACGTATCCCACAATGAACGCAGTCAGAGCTGCGGTAATGGCCACCGCCATCCACATCAGCAGCCGCACAGACCATACATAAAGATTTCTTTTTGCCATATTACATTACTCCCATTAGCAGGATCAGAAGTGCCAGACTACCGGCTGACAGGATATAATAAGGCTTGCCACGGAGTGTCCAGCGGAACAGGTTGTTATGACGTACTCTTCTCATTTCTTTTCTCCCTTCAGGAAGAAGTTCAGCACCGCGTTGATCAGCATGATGAACAGGAACAGCACCAGTGCGATGGAGAACAGAGCCTGACGCTGTAGACCGCTACTATAGGACATCTCGGATGCCACGGCGGTGGTCAAGAAGCGGACGGACTGGAACAGGGAGTCGGGCATATTGGCTGCGTTACCCGCAACCATCATAACCGCCATGGCCTCGCCAATGGCACGGCCAACACCCAGAACCACTGCAGCAGCGATGCCGCTCTTGGCTGCGGGAACGGATACCCGGAACCAAGTCTCCTCGGGAGTTGCTCCCAAAGCCAAAGAAGCATCCTCATATTCCTTGGGAACTGCCTCCAAGGCGGTGACAGACATTTTAATGATGGAAGGCAGGATCATAATGGCCAGCACGATGATGGAAGCCAGCAGGCTGGCACCGTCAGGCACATTAAATATTTTGCGGATACCAGGGACCAGCACCATCATGCCCACAAGGCCATACACAACGGACGGGATTCCGGCCAGCATGGATACTGCCTGCCCTACAATTTCTTTGACCTTCTTGGAAGCAGCCTTTGCCAGATACACCGCAGTCAGAAAGCCCACAGGAACACCGAGGGCAATGGCACCTGCGGTACCGTAAATGCTGGTCAGGATAAAGGGGAGGATACCGTACGCAGGCTCCGATGCGGTAGATGCCCACTTTTCACCAAAGAGGAAGTCAATCAGACCGATTTCCTTGATGGCAGGGATACCTGAAACCACTAAGTAAACTGTAATGACCAGCACACAACCTACAGTGATCAGGCCAAGAATTAAGAAGATGCCGTGGACGATATGCTCGAGTAAATTACTTTTCTTTTTCATAAACGCTCACATTCCAAACATAGATTTTACAATCCTGTTTTGTATTTGGCCCCCTCTTTCGAGGAGGCCTTGTGCTAATGAATTAGTTTGCGGGAACAACACCTGCTGCGGAGATGACCTCACGGGCCGCTTCGGAAGTGATGAAGTCGAAGAAAGCCTGAGCGGTCTCGGTCAGAGCGGTACCTTCCTTGGTGACCAGGACGAAGGGACGCTGAATGGCATAGGTTTCATCCTTGACAGTCTCCTCGCTGGGAGCAACACCGCCAACCTTGATGGCCTTCACGGTATCCTTAACGGAAGCCAGGGAAGCGTAGCCAATGGCGCCAGGGTTCTGGGAAACTGCGGTGATGACATCGCCAGTGGAGGTCAGCTCCTGACGGTACTGGCACAGATCCTCAACACCAACGATCTCTTCGAAGCCGCCGCGGGTACCGGAGCCAGCCTCACGGCCAATCAGAACAATCCCAGCATCAATACCGCCGACCTCGGACCAGTTGGTGATTTCGCCCTTGTAGATGGAAGCAATCTGCTCAACAGTCAGGTCTTCCACAGTGTTCTCAGGGTTAACGATGACAGCGATGCCGTCGTAGGCCAGAACAGTGCCAACCAGACCCTGCTCCTTTTCTTCTGCCTTCAGAGCGCGGGAGGACAGGCCAATGTCGCAGCGGCCTTCCTGAACGGCCTTGATACCGGAACTGGAGCCAGTGGGGTTGTAAGTAACTTCAACGCCAGTGTTCTCACCCTCGAAGGTTTCCTTCAGAGCGCCGATGACCTTTTCCATGGAAGTGGAACCGTCGGTAGCGACCTTGCCGGACAGGCTGTTGCTGCCGCCGCAAGCGGCCAGGCTCAGGGCCATAACCGCGGCCAGAGCAATACAGATAATTTTCTTCATAAGTAATTTCTCCTTTTAGATAACATTGTTGTTTTTGTGGATTTGCATCCTTTATGATTTCATCATACATTTCGTATGTAAAATCCGAAAGACAAGATGTGTAAAATGCTTGTCAAATCTTTACGGCACCTTTTTCATTCTGTAGCCGATATATTTCACAGATTCAATCAGGCTGCCGCATGTTCCCAGCTTCTTGCGAAGTGTCTGCACGTGGATATCTACGGTTCTGTTTTTCTCACTGTAGATACCATTCCAAATTCGCTCGTACAGCCATTGGCGCGTAAAAACTTCACCGGGATGTTCCATCAAAACCTTCAGCAATTCAAACTCTTTGTAGGAAAGCTGGATTGGTTCCTGATTGGCCATTACCTGCCGCTCCTTCAGGGAAAGGCTTATCCCACCGGCTTGATAGACATCCTCAATGGGTGCCCGCTGTACCCGTCTGAGGACCGCTTTGACCCGGGACACCATTTCCATCATTCCGAAGGGATTTCCCAGGCAGTCATCCGCGCCGGAGTCCAGACAACGAATCACATCCAGTTCATTGGAGCTTTGCGCCTGCATGATGACCGGAATTTCACCGGCTACGCTGGACTGGCGAATCCGTTTGATCAACGCAAGGGGATCTACCCCCGGTAATGCAGCATCCATCAGGATCAACTCCGGGCATTCTTTTTGAAGGTCTTTCCAAAAGGAATCGGCGCTATCATAACCTTTTGCATCCATCCCCACACAGCGCAATGCGTGTATTTCCAGGTTTCTCCGCTGCGCATCGTGATCGACGCACCAGATCATGTTTTCAACTCCTTTGCTTTGGGATACACCTATATTGTAAAAACAGATTGTAAAATCCAAAAGTCAGCCATAGTAAAATGTATGTATATTTTCCCGCTGTAATGTAAAATCCGGTTGACATAGGGGTGTCAACCGGATTGATTTACTCTCTTTTGGTCAGCACAAAGACAACCGCAGCAATCGCAAATACAATAACCGCAAGGATAGCCACCCAAGTATTGGCAGGTTCCGCAGCGTTCACGGTACTGCTTACAGTGGACTCAGTCACCTGGGGCGCAGTTGTTTCAGGTGCAGTGGGTTCTGGTTCGGAAGTCTCAGCGGCGCCAACGCTGTATGCGCTGACCGTGCCGCTGACCTCAAAAGCAGCCAACAAAATGCCGCTCTCAGGGATAAAGCACAAACCCTCAGGAGCCACATCAGAGGTCAGGTAAGGCTCCGCTTCACTGGGATCTTCTAAGAAGTCACGGGTATTGATGTAGTTGACAAAGGTTGCCGTCTCACCCGTTACATCGATCTTGTAGGCCATGATACCGCCAATGCGTTCCAGTGCGATAAAGGCATAGAGGTCATTACCAACCGTGCCGACGGTGACGCTCTCAGGCTCCGGGCCTTTCTTGGGTGAGCGGCTGTCGTATTCATTGTCATCGTTGGAGCAGTTGAAATATTCAGGGATGTACTTGTTTGACAGCTCCTCGAAGTCCTTGCCGCTGTCAAACACCTGCGTCAGGCCATTTTCATCCACACGGAAGATTGAGAAAGAGCGGCTGCTGAACAACACAGCTTTGCCCTCAGGCAGGCCATCGGTCACTTCCGGATCAATGACGCGGACCTTTTCGGCTTCCGTACCATCCGCCGCAATCAGAGTTTCCTTGATCTCGTTGCAGAACTCGGTGTCTGCTTCCTCGTCACCCCATTCCCGGGCATCGCCTTCGTTGGCGGTGACCAGATAGGTCTTACCATTGGATTCATACATAGAGATGCCATCAGGCATGTAAGCAGCCACAGCATCTGGATAGGTGTTGGAGGAATAAGCACCGTCCTCAATCAGATCCAGTGCGTTTTCTTCCAGGCTCAGATCCTGATAGCCCAGGCTGTACACACCGCGGTAGGTACCGCTGACCAGATCCAGAATGGCCACAGCATTGGCTTCCTGTAGGGTAATATATGCAGTATTGTTGTCGCAGGCAATGTACTCCGGCTCCAGATCCGCAGAGGGCAGATTGCCCTTGGTCAGTATGACACCGCTTGCGACCATTTCCTCACGCTTCTCATCAAACTCTTCAAAGCCAATGTTCTTGTGACTGCTGGAAGCAGGATCTTCAGAGTTCAGCCAAATGATTGTAACCGAACCGACAGGGTCGGTAATGTCCTCGTCATAGCCGTTCCGGGGTTCACCCTCATTGGCTACCAGAATTTTAGAGCCGTCAGGGGTGAATGTCACCATGTCAGGCTGGAAGCCTGCTTCGATCATGGCAAGCATTTCGCCATCGGTATTCAAAATACCAACATAGCCTGCTGCATCATAATCCTCTGCCTGCAAAGCAACAGCCACAAGCCTCAGATCAGCACAGACAGACACGGAAGTCATATCACCGTAGAAGAATCCGGGATTTACCTCTGCGGCCAGAGCCTTGATATCTAGAGAGGTTGCGGAGATTGCACCATCCTCCATATTGTTCAGATCCAGAATGTCCAGCATACCGGTGGCACCGTTGACCACCCAGGCCTTGTTTTCTACCACATCGTAAGATACGATCTCGGCAACACCGCCGTCGGGGTTGGAAATACCGGAAATATAGGAACCGATCTTATTCAGATCCAGGCCGTTTCCGTTCTCGTAACCGCCGGTTTGCACCTCAGCGGCATTTACAATGCCTGCGGGCATCAGCATCAAGCAGAGCACCAGCGCCAGAGCCGCAGAAATCATGCGTTTCGTGTTTTTCATAAAAGTCACCTTTCTAATGATTCATGGAATAACCACAGGAATAAAATACCAGACAATTGTAAAATCCGAAACCAATAAAAGGTAAAACCATTTCAAAGTATTTGTAAAGCAACGTGCATCAGTTCCCAAATTATGTAATTTTTGCGGAATCTCTAATTTTTACGGGTGAAATGTAAAATCCGGTTGGCATTTCTGTCAACCGGATTGTTTTTACTTTTTCTTAGTCAGCATAAAACCTGCGCACAAGGCCGTAAAGGGTGCCACACTTACAAGGCCAAAGGAACCGACAATGGTATGGATGATCTCAGCAGACACATATTTATAATTGAAAATGTGTTCAACCGGAGTGCCCTGGGCCATGAATACCATCAGCAGGGCGATATAACCGCCGGAATAGGCCAGCAGGAGCGTAGTGGTCATGGTGCCCATGGCGGCACGGCCCACATTCATGCCCGACTTCACCGCCTCCCAGGGCTTAATATCGGGTTTCTTTTCTACCACTTCATGAACCGCAGAGGTAATATCCACCGACAGGTCCATCACCGCACCCGATGAACCAAGGAAAATGGAGGCCATAAAAATCTGCGTTAAGTTCAAGTGCTGGAAACCTGCATACAGCAGACTTTCAGAATAAGCCATCACTGTGCCATGGATTTTGAACAGATCCGTAAAGATCATACCCAGCACCATGGTCACCAGGATTCCCAGAAAGGAGCCGCTGACTGCGGAAGCACACCGTTTATCGAACCCATAAACCAGAGAGATCACCAAAGTGGTCAGCAGCAGATTGATGGCAAGTCCCACCCAAATGGGATTATACCCTTTTAGATACAGAGGAACCAGCACTTTCCAGATTGCCAGCACCGTCAAGGCGAAGGAGAGAATTGCCCGGACACCGGTGCGTCCTGCAAAGAGAATCAGAAACATCACAAAAATCGCCGCCAGCAACAGCTCGCCGGGGATGCGGTAATGGTCGGTCATGGTAACCCGGAGGATCGTATCGCCGTCGCAGCTGATCACCACCTGTGCCCTGTCCCCTGCCGCAAACAGCTTGTCCTGTTCCAGGGAGCCTTGCAGCAGATTGATGGCTGTAGCAGTCTGCCCCTTAAATGTACCATTTGTGAATCTCACCGTGCACCGCTGCTCACCTGAGCGAACCAGGCCCGTATCCACGATGGAAGAATCGTCCACCGAAAGGACCTCCGC
>JAGAUY010000059.1 GCA_017620525.1 Oscillospiraceae bacterium
CTCAACAACGATGGTCACATGGTACCAGTTGTTGGCACTGTCACTGATACAGAAGGAGGTGCCACACTCTTCCAGATTGATGGTAGCCTCGGTGACGTTGCTTGCGAACTCCTCCCAGTTGTGAGAGCCATTGTAAATGTACATCTGACCGTAGACAACGGTATCAGTGATGTTCAGGAAGGTGACCTCGGTGGTGCCGGCAGGAACGGTGACGGTCAGCTTCTGAGCCTGCATCACACCGCAGGTTTCGGTTCCGTTATCAACCAGATCTAGCTCCTCGCCACCAACCATAACGGTGATGCCGTATTCGGACTTGTACTCAGGTTCAACAGGTTCTTCGCCGCCTTCACCGGCTGCGTTGCAGAAAGAGATCGCCTGATTCACGCTGCCGTCCTTCCAGAAGCAGGCTGCAATACCCTGCCATGCTTCCTCTGCGTAGAAATTATTGATGGAAAGCTCGATGGTCCAGGTACCATCCTCGTTAACTGTATAGGTGGGAGAGTAATCTGTAGCCCAGGTCTCTCCGGTAAAGTCGATGCCGCGAACCCATGCATAGCCACCGTTG
Organism: Oscillospiraceae bacterium; assembly: GCA_017620525.1. GTDB lineage: Bacteria > Bacillota > Clostridia > Oscillospirales > Oscillospiraceae > Faecousia. The sequence continues at coordinate 566 of JAGAUY010000059.1, forward strand.
CCCTGAACAGAATCTGCGGGGAAGGTAACATATGCCTTGGTTGCGTCCGCAGGCAGTACCACATGGAAGTAGGGATACCATTCACGAACACCTTCATAAGTGACAGTAATCACACCAGGCACATCACAGGTGATGTCAGTGAACAGTGCTTCTTCAGGGATCACAGTTGCGGTAGTGCCGCAGCCGTTTGCACACTCGCCGTCCACGAAGTTATGGCCAGTGGGATCGGTGTAATCGCTCACGTAGCTGTCGCCGCACTCGCAGGTATAGGTGGTGTAGCCGCGCTCGGTACAGGTGGGATCAGTAACCACTGCATCGTACTCATGGATGTGGTCGCCGCCCTCAATGGTCAGCAGCATGACTGCGGGGCTGGAGGAATTGGAAACCAGATAGTAGGTACCCAGCTCCAGGTCGGTGGTATCGATGGTCACCTTGCCGTTTTCATCGGTGGTCGCCATCAGGGTGCCGCTGGCAGGGGTTGTTTCGATCTCGTCCTTGGCAAACAGATAAACCTTGTGGCCCTCGCCTACCAGGTAGACAGGGGTGGTATAGTTGGCGTAGTCCTCGCCGGTACGGTAGATGTCCAGATCAAAAGACTGACCCTTGTTAACAGTCTTGGTGACCAGGGCCTTCTCGCCGAAGTGGTGATAGGTGCCCACATTGCCGGAGTTGTCATTGTAGCGCATGGAGACCACGTCGCCGTCACTCAGTTTGATCTGGTCACAGGTAGCGCCCCAACCGGGATAACCCAGGGGGTACTCATAGTTCATGTAGTAATTGAAGTTATAGCCGAAGTCCCACATATGGAAGAATGCGGAACCGGCAGTGGCGCTGTAGACGCTGAAGCCGGGCCAGCCATTTTCATACAGCCAGCCCTGACCGGCATCGGCGGGATCCAGATCATTGTAGTAGACCTCAGTCAGCCAGATCAGCGCGTGCAGCATAGTGACCACGCCGTCGGCCTGCTCCTTGGTACCGGGAGCCTGGCTGGCCTGACCTTCGGAATAGCAGTCGGGGTTGTAGTACAGGTACTCCATGCCGTAGGCGGCCAGGTCAAAGTAAGGAACGGTCACTTCCTCCAGAGCCCAGACGACGCCGCCCTGTTCTACAAAGTGGTCGCCCTCTTCCACGGAGAAGTAGAAGGTCACATCGCCGTCAGAGGGGATAGCTTCCACGCCCTCAACGGTGATGACCAGGTCGGCAGTGACATTGGTCACGGTGTAAACGCCGTTTTCGTCAGGAGTGACGACCTCGCCGTTGACCTTGACCACCATATTGGTGGCATCATAGCCGTTCTTGATATCAACGGTGAAGGAGTAGTCCTCGCCGTTCTTGACATAGCCTGCGCCGTCGGTGGTGTAGCCGTTACCGGCTGCCAGAGTCACCAGGAAAACGGTGGTGTCCTCAGCATAGGAGAAGGTGAAGCCTTCCAGCACTTCGCCGCCGTCGGCCTTCCAGAAGCAGACTGCATAACCGGTACCAATTTCCTCAACGAGCAGATCGGTGATGGGCACCGCCACGGTAACAGAGCCGTCGGTATTTTCAGCGGCAGGCCACTGCTTCTGGGGAGAATAGGAGTAGTCGAAGGCATATTCCACAACCAGAGCCTGACCGCCGTAGACATAAATGGTGTCGGCAGGGTAAGTAACATAGGCGTAGCTGGAACCTCTGGGCACGACTGCGTGATAGTAGGGAATCCAGCCATCGATCATTTCCTGTTCGGTGACCAGCACATCGCCTTCCATATCGGTGGTGATGCTCTGGTAATTTCCAGCCTTTTCCGCAACAGTAATCTTGACATGATAGTACTTGCCGCCGCAGCTGATGCACAGGCCGTCGTAGTTGACAACATCGGCCTCAAAGGTGGGCATTGCATTGCCGCCGAAGGTATGGCTCGTGCCGCTCATGTACTGGATGTTGGGAGATGCTTCTTCATTTGTGCGTTCCACTGTCACAGAAGTGGTACCGGCGGGCACAGTGACATTGATGATGCGGAACATGGTGCTGACATAACGGGAAGTACAGGCTTCTGCGCCACCATCAACCAGTTCCATCTCAACATCGTTAACCTTGATCACGAAGCCAGCCTCATCCACAGAAGCCGCACCCTTCATAAAGAAGCCTGTAATGTCCAAACCATGGGCGGGCATCACAAATGAATACAGGTTATTACCGAGATCGGTAAACGAAACACTGACCACATCATAGTTCTCAGTTTCCAACGCCTCAAAGTAGCCGAACTCATAGCCCTCATCCGGGGTTACGGTCAGGGTGACGGTTTCACCCTCAGCAGCTTCTTCCTTGTCCGCTTCCACGGTTCCGTGGTTACCTGTTACATAGATTTCGTATTTGGTAACCTCGGGAGCAACATAGTCGGGATCGGCCTCACCGCAGACAGTGCAGGTGCCAGTTTCATAGCTGTGGCCCAGGGCTTCTCCCTCGGTTTCGCCGCACAGCGCACAGGTCTTGGGGGCAGTGCAGGTGGCATCAGTCCATTCATGTGTGCAGGTATCCTCCGCAACAGCGATATTCACATGGTACCAATTGTTGGCACTGTCACTGACGCAGAAGGAAGTTCCGCACTCTTCCAGATTGATGGTTGCCTCAGTCACATTGCTTGCAAATTCTTGCCAGCTATGGTTACCGTTGTAAACGTACATCTGACCGTACACCACCGTGTCGGTGATGTTCAGGAAGGTGACCTCGGTGGTACCAGCGGGAACGGTGACTTCCAGCTTGGTTGCTTCCAGTATGCCGCAGGTCTCCGTACCACCCGCAACCAGATCCATTTCTGCGTCACCAACCAGAACGGTGATTCCGTATGTGGACTTGTACTGCGTGTCAGCCGCAAACGCAGTCATCGGCAGCATTCCCAGCACCATGCAGAACACAAGGAGCAGAGAAAGAATTCGTTTTTTCATGCAAATAAACCTCCTACGTATAAACAGGGGTTTAGCCTGATGGCGCTGTGCACCATCAGGCTGTAATTATTCCCTGAATCTCAGAAGCAAAATGTTCCATCAGGCCATTTTACGCTTCTTTGCGACCAGCAGAACGATAGCTGCGGCAGCCAGAACCATCATAGCAACCCATGCCATGATCATGCTGTTGTCGCCGGTCTGAGCAGAGGTCAGATCTGCCTTGCAGTTATCGCAGACATTGTCCTTGTTAGCATCAGCATGGCCGGTAGCGGCAATGTCCTCAGTCTTCGTCTCACCGCACTCGGAGCAGGTGTAGGTCTTGACACCCTTCTTGGTGCAGGTTGCAGCAGTAGTCACCTTGCCCTCGTCCCAGATATGGGTGCCGGTAGCAGGAATCTCCTCGGTCTTGGTTTCACCACAGGCAGAACAGGTGTAGGTCTTAACACCCTTCTCAGTGCAGGTAGCTTCGGTGGTTACCTTGCCCTCATCCCAAGTATGACCGGTCGCAGGAATCTCGACAGCAGTATCAGACTCACCACAGACAGTACACTTTGCAGTCTTTTCGCCAGCCTCAGTGCAGGTGGGCTCCTTCGTCACAGTGCCCTCGTCCCAGCTATGGCCGGTGGCAGGAATCACTTCAGTTGCAGTCTTCTCACCGCAGACAGAACAAGTGCCGGTCTTTTCACCGTCCTCGGTGCAGGTAGGCTCCTTGGTCACGGTGAAGTTGGTGACAGCGTGGCCCAGAGCATCAATGGATTCAGTGTAGCTATCGCCACAGGCGGAGCAGGTATAAGTCATCTCGCCGACTTCAGTGCAGGTGGGAGCCTTGGTCTGCTCACCAGCATAGTCGTGAGCCAGTTTGTCAGTGGTCTCCTGGGCAACGATGGTCTCGCCACAGACAGAGCAGTGGGAGCCCTCGGTCAGACCGGTGCTGGTGCAGGTTGCAGGAACAGCGGGATCCTTCACTTCGGTATGACCGGTGGCAGGAACAACAGTCTGGGCAACGATGGTCTCGCCGCAGACAGAGCAGTGGGAGCCTTCGGTCAGGCCGGTCTCGGTGCAGGTTGCAGGAACGGCTGCATCGGTAGCGGGGGTGTGGTCAACAGTAGCGATTTCTTCGGTGTAAGTAGCGCCGCAGCCCTCGAAGGTGCAGGTGTAGGTCTTAACACCCTTGGTAGTGCAGGTGGGCTCGGTGGTCACAACGCCGCCATCCCAGGTGTGCTCCTTGCAAACCAGGACGGAAACGCTGCTCTTGTAGGTCAGATCGCCCACGTTCTTGCCCTGGGCATTCTGAACATAGGCATTCTTGAACTCCAGAACGGTGTTCACGTGATCGGTGTCGATATCTTCCTTGGCCGTGAAGGTCACGGTGACAATGGTGCCGGCCTCAAAACCTACAGGCTGATAGTTGGCAAAGTCCAGATAAGTAAACAGAACCTTATCCTCCCTGGCTTGCTTCCGGGCTGCGAAAGCACTCAGGCTTGCGTAGTAGCTGCCCTTTTCAACACTGACAAACTCCAGGACAGTGCCGTCATAGTGCAGCTCGCCCTGCATCATGGTTGCACCCTCGGAGATGTCGATATCCTCTTCCAGGGTGATGGTGACCGTCAGAGAGTCACCTGCGTTGATGTTGTCGGAACTTACGCTCACATCGATATTGGCGGCGTAGGCAGTAACAGCCAATCCACACATCAAAACAAGCGCAAGGACCAAAGAAATAATTTTTTTCATCTTCGATACTCCTTTTTTGTTGCGGCGGGGAAGGTGGTCTTCCCCGCCTTGGTTGATTTTATTCCGTTTTCGAAGTATGAATCATACTTCGTAAGCAGATTTCGTTAGCCCTCCGCGGGGAAGGTATCGATCGTACCATAGTAGTAGGAAACGATCAGGTTTGCATCCTGGGTGTCGATGACACCGTTGCCATCTACATCAGCCAGAGCAAGCTGCTCCTCGGTCAGCTCCTCGCTGCCGTAGTAGGCGGAAAGCAGCAGGTTGGCATCCTGGGTATCGATGACGCCGTCCATGTTCACATCGCCAAGAGCGCAGGGCTGCTTCACCTTCAGCACGATCTCAGGAAGGGTACCCAGCTCCATACCCGCGTCAGAACCCCAAGCCATGCCTCTGTTTTCGCCGTAGCTGACCTTTCTGTGGCTGCCGATGCCGTCACCGGCGAAGCCGCCCATCTTGATGAAGCCGTTGAGGGTCAGGTTGTCCTCGCTCCAGTCCTCAGGAATCGTCACGGTGATGGTCTGGGGAAGGGAGCTGAAGTCATACTTGCCGTAGTAGGCGCCACTGCTGTTCTTATAGGCGTTGCCTGCCTGATCCGTGTAGGTGATCTGGGCATTGAAGTTATACTTGGTGGCGAACTTTTCTGCGGGGTTGGTAAGACCGGTAACAGTGATGCTGACGGTCTGACCGGGGTTCAGCTTTTCCTCCAGGGAGATCTCGTTGCCCTCGCTGTCGGTCATGGTAACCGTGGTCTGGGTGGCGGTGACCACCTGGTAGCCGGCAACGCCGTCCTTTTCCAGCCGGATGATGTGACGGCCGGTGGTCAGACCGAAAACGGTGACCTCGCCGGTCTCGGCATTCACGGTGACCCCCTCGTCGGTGAATGCACCGAAGGAGAGCTTTTCCTCACCGACGGTGCTTCTGTTGACGGTAACGGTCACGCCCTCGTCGGGAATGAAGGAAACGCTTGCGCCCTCATCGCCATGATAGAACTGGGGAGAATGCTCGGCGTCAAAGACGGCGCCGTTGCAGGTCATGTTGCTGTTGATGCCGGTGCCGTCCTTGCCAACGCTGACCACAAAGACGCCGGTTCTGTCAGGCCAAATGGCGGACAGCCGGTTGCCGCCGCCTGCGCCGCCCAGGGTGCCGGTTGCGGTGATCTCACTGTACATGGCGTCATAGGTCACCAGAACGATGGCAGTACCCTCGCCCACTGCGGTCAGCACGGCTGCGCCGGTGTTATCCGCATCTGGGACGATGGAGATCACATTGTCGCCTTCGATGTTGACGATCTCATACTCAAAATCGGGGATAGCGATCTTATCGTTGGTGAAGCTGTTGATGGCCTGCCAGTTGCGGAACATATTCAGATCCTTGACTTCGCCCACATCCAGATCAATGTAGCCCTGATTGTTGATATTCATGTAAATATCGCCCAGGTCGAAGCTGTAATACTCAAAATTACGGTAGATGGTATCTGCGTTGAATTCACCCTCCGTGCCGGCATCGTTCATGAAGAGCATATCTTCCGTGACGGTGATAGTCTGACCGTCTGCCTTGGATGTCTTGTAATCCCAGTAGGTAACGGCGTCATCATCGGGATTCTGAACACGGATGAAGGCATTGCCGCTGAGAGGCGCGAACTTATAGACGACGGTATCATCCACATTCTGCACATCGATGGCATCTGCAAAAGTATAGGAGAAAGAGCCTGACAGGGTACCTGCAGAAACGATGGAGCCCGCAGGCGCAATGACGGCGAAATGCTTGATGTTCAGGGGAATGGTGACCTCGCCCGCAGCGGGGGTCTGCTCGATCAGTTCACCGGGGTTATATTTGCTTGCGTTATCGCCGCTGGCGGTTGCATTGTAGGTAAAGCCAGCCAGTGCGGGCAGCAGATAGGCATCGGCGGCGGTACCGGTGACAGTGACGCCCTCGGCGTCCTTAATCTCGATGATGGCTTCCGCGTCTGCATCGCCATTGTAAAGGGTAACCTCATAGGTGACCGTAACGATCTCCAGGGTCATACCCCCGGACACGGGTGCGCTCATGCCGATGACGCCCTCTGCTTCCCAGACGATCCGGGTGATGTTCTCGGGAACCTTCACGACGCCGTCTTCATAGACCAGTGCGTCGCCCTTCACCGCTTCACCGTCAACCACTTCGTTGACTGCATAGAAGACAGGCGCAGCGCCCTCGGGAACAATAACAGTCACATCATAGGTGACGGCAGAATTTTTGGCGTCCACGATGACGGTATAGGTATCCCAGGAATTCAGGATTCCGTCGTTTGCCCGGAAGACCAAGGTGTGCTCACCGGGGACGGTGGGAAGATAGCTGTAGCTGGTGCCTTCGACGGCTTCATAAGCGCCTCCGTCCACACTGACCTGATAGGTCAGCGCGTCGCCGTCAGGATCGGTAAAGACACCGTCCAGGGCGATCTCATAGCTTTCATTGACGGTGATCTCGCCGGTGCTTTCCGCTGCCTGCCCCTCGGACAGAACGGGAGCCTTGTCCTTGGTATACAGAACCGTCCAGGTGCCCACGGTTCCGAAGGGGCTGGAAAGCTTAATGGTCTGGGTGGCAGTGCCGTCCACCAGAGTCACGTCACCGGTGCCGGAAATGCTGGGACGCAGGCCGGAGGTGGCGAAGCTGCTGGTGATCACAGCATCATCAGGAGTGTCTTCGGTGAGAATCACGATCAGGGAGCTGCCGTCCCAGATGTGCTCCAGGACGCCGCCTGCCTCGCCGCTGATGGTGCCATTGCCCAGCTTTGCCCAGTTATCGCCGTTGGCGGGGGTATCGGTGATCTCATAGGTGAAGGGTTCTGCCGCAGCCTTGACGGTCACGGTGCAGGCAGCTTCCGCATCGCCAGCCTTGGCGGTGATGGTTGCTTCGCCTACGGCGACTGCGGTGACAACGCCGTCCTGGACGGTTGCGACAGCTTCGTCGGAGGAAGTCCAGGTGACAGTCTTATCGGTTGCATTTTCAGGAGTGACGGTAGCAACCAGTGTTGCAGTGCCGCCGATTTCCAATTCCACAGCAGTCTGATCCAGGGTCACGCCGATGACAGCCACGTAGTCAGGATCCGCCGCGCCGCAGACGGTGCAGATGCCTGCATCATAGCTGTGGCCCAGGGCATCGGTGTAATCGGCCACATAGCTGTCGCTGCATGCGCAGGTATAGGTGGTGTAGCCGTCCTCGGTGCAAGTGGGAGCAGTGACAACTGCCTCGTAGCTGTGGGTATGGGCGGGCGCTGCCACCGTCAGGCGGATGCCGCCGGGGGTGGAGCAGATCTCATCGGGATACTCCACGCCGTACTGGCCTGCCATGGCGATGATGTATTCGCCGGCTTCCAGCTCAGTGGTGTCAACCACCAGGGTGCCGTCAGCTTCGGCGGTGCCCAGGTAAGTCCACTCAGTCACATCGCCGGAGGGAATATCATCCACGGGGGCATAGTACACATCGGGGCAGTAATCAATGACGGTATGAGCGGTGGTGTAATTGCCGCTCATGTCAGCACCCGCATGGTACAGGGTCAGGGTGACCGCGTCGCCCTGGGTGGGATTCTCGTTGTCAGCCACCGCATAATTGAAGATGCTGGTGGAATCGGAGTAGAAGCTCCAGCCGGTGAAGTGGCCCAGGGTCATGATGTCGCCATCCCGGAGGAGGATCTGATCGCAGGTGGCACCCCAGCCCTCAGAAGCCAAGGGATACTCGTAGTTGACGTAGTAATTCAGGTTCATATCCACGCCCCAGATATAGTTCAGGAACGCCGAACCCTGGCTGCCGCCCACATCCAGCACTTCCGTACCCAGCAGGCCTTCATCATACAGATAACCCTGACCAGCTTCCGTGGGGTCAACGCCACAGTAGTAGACTTCCAGTGCATAAATGTACAGGTGCAGCAGCGTGACCTTACCTTCAGCATACTCAGCGGTGCCGGGGGCCAGATCACTGCCTGGCTGGCCGTCGCCGTCGTCACTGTAAGTCTCGGAGACAAAATAGAATTGCTCCAGACCATAGTTTGCAAGATCGAAGTAAGGAACAGTGATTTCCTTCAACGCCATGACCTCGCCGGTGGCGTCACCAACAAGATAGCTTGCATCATCGGAAATGGAGAAGTAAACGGTGACGGAATCGTCAGCCGCTTCACCGGTCTCTACCGCGAAAACGGAGCCCGGGAGCATTCCCAGCACCATGCAGATCGCAAGGAACAGGGAAAGCAATCGTTTCTTCATGTAAAGAAACCTCCTAACAATAAAAATATGTATGCAAACGCCGTGAAAGGCGCTAAGCGGGGTTAATGCCGGCCTGCTTCGGCGCGGATATCCGCCGGAGCATTTGACTTAAGCTGCGTGCGTTTTTTCGAAAGCACACAGTTTGTAGGTCTTCTGACTGACACGTTCAGACGCTTTCCTCTGCGTCAGCGCCCGCTCCCCGCCTTCTCAGGTTTCCCCAATGACCCGCTTTCGCGGAAAGGAAGTGGGCTTCGTGCTTACAGCACAACGGGTCAAACCCGCCGTGTTCCGGTTTCTCACCGGATTCCCTTGTTCAGCAGAACAAGAATGCGTGTCTCATGGATCTCCATTCGGTCGCGCATTTGCCACAATCTAAGCCGGTTATCTATATGAGGCCGCTGAAAATCAGCGGTTGGTTTCGCTTTACTCAATACCGCCCGTTCATCACGCGGGCGGCATTGAGCAGGGTGAAAGCTGTTCTTAGATCAATTCAAACAACTTTCAATCAAAAGCTGTCCAAGGGCAATCCGACAGCTTTGGGTGGAAAGCGACTACTCCCATAATCGCTTTCTTTATTACAGATCCGCGCAAGGGGGTACACGGATCGGCAACACAAGGTCATTCTGCTTATTTTTTCTCTCGCTTCTGTTTCTTTTCCTGCTGCTCTCTGAGCCGCTGCTGGGCTTTCTGCTTCTTAATTGCCTTCTTCTGACGGTATACGGTCTTCTGCTGTTCCACTTCCTCGTGGTATCGGGCAAAATTAGCAGGTTTGTTGGCAATCGTGGGTTGGGGCAGTTTGGCTTTGCGCAGCACCAGTTCCCAGGACTCAAAACGCTTCAGGATCATTTCTCCACCAACAATTTCTCTGTGCCAGGGAGAATGTCCCAGCTTTTCAGCACACTCTCTCACATAAGAGAGCAGCTGCTCGTCAGAATCATTTTCATGCTCCAGCGCAAACTGTTCCTCCTGCGCCTGCAAGGATTCTGTAACCATACGGCGGATCACCGCCTCATAAATCTCATGTCTTTTAGGGTACGGCATTGTTCCTTCTCTTCCTCAAATATAAAAAGCGCCGGTATGCATACCGACGCTTGCCTGAAAATGGGCGCACTACCCCTAGGGTAATACGTGTACACCTTGAGAAACGCGTCGCAGCATACAAATAATTCCGTTGTTCCATGTAAGTCTCCTGGCTTGTGCTTCGCGCAATTGCGCACGGCTCCATTCCTACCTTCTCAGATCTCTCCAATGGCGGACTTTCGTCCAACGGTTTCCCGCTTCGGATGGTGCCTAGCACTCACAGTACCGGTCGTGTGGGTTCTTACCCCGTTCATCTAAAGGCAAATACCTGGATATTTCTATCTGTACGGTAAATGCCAGCATGGTACATCTCTATATGTAATTGTGAAAAAATAAAAGCCGCAATGGCAAAATGCCAAAGCGACCGAATTTCTCGCCCCTAACCTTGTCCCTCGTCAGAGTATGGATACACAAGCCTCCTGACGCCCTTCAAGCTCGATCATGGCCGACATTCTGGCTCATGCATTGGGGAGAGGAATCCCTCCTGCGTTCACATTCCGCCTTCCCAGTTTCCCAGTGACCGGATCACTCCATGAATGTAAACTCCTGCATATACAGCAACGGGCAAAGCTCCGGACTCTCACCGGATTTCCTAATCTCCGCACCTGCCATTCCTGACAGTCTTGATGGGAGACGCCATGCAGCTTATTCAGTTTGATGTATGGGCGTAATCGCACCATTACATCTACGCTGACATTATATCCTCTTCCCAATAAAAAGTCAATAGCAGGGAAATGATACGAATACGCTTGCATCGATATCATTCGTCCAGTTACCAAATAAAAAGCACCCGGCGAGCCTGCCGGATGCCATTTGTCTTCAATCCTCTGTGAAGCTGTATTTGATTTGCTTTGCACCCACATCCAGAGATATTACGATCTCTCCATCTGGCTTCACCGTGACCTGCAATTCTCCGTCTTTTTCGATGGAACGGATATGGGCTACAGGATCGTCGGTGGTAACAGTCTGCACCTGCACCACTTTGGGAGACTTACCGCCACAAGGAGGCTGGCGGCGCTCTATGATCAGCTCATAGGTTTTCATTCCGCTTTCTCCTTGTAAGCAAACATACCAAACAGATACAGCTTATCCTGTTCCCACGCAAATTTTAGGCCGCCTTCCTTTGCCAGCTTCGCCACGTCGATGCAGTAGGCGGACATACAACTGATTCGCTTTTCCGGGAACGCACAGGGTTCATTCATTACCCGCTTACAGGGATCACACAGGGGGCAGCCGCCGTAGCCCAGACAAAAGCCTTTCAATCCTGCCTGACGCAGCTTTTCTGTCAACCGCAGAATCATGGCATTGTGGGTTTTCTTGGATTCCAGTATCCCAGCCTTGTTCTCATAGCTTCCAATCTCCCAGATAGACTGGAGCACCAGTGCCTTGTCCTGTGCCATCAGCCGCTGACGGGTCTCCTCCACGGTGCCGCAGTCTGGCGGGCAGGAGTAATTGGCATTGAATTTTCCACACAGGTTTTCCTCGCAGAAAGGCCGGAACTTGGCATCCACTACGATCTCCGACGTTGGAATGATGGCGGCAGTAAAGTCTGCCTCCTGTGCAATTTCCAAAAGCTGTGTATCTGTCATAAGTATCACCCTTTCTCTTTTAAAGCATAGCACAGTCAAAAAGCATTTTCAAGATAATAAAGGGACCCGACCATATGGATTTCTTCGCTGCTTACCTTGTTTTATTCCGTATACCGCTGCGATAGAAAGCTATCGATATGATCGTAGCTACGCTCCAGCCCACCGGCCATGCGCACCAGATTCCGGTTGCGCCCAAAGCCGTCCCGGACAGTACAAAGGCCAGTGCCACCCGTAGGATCAGGTCTGTGAAGGTAGCTGTCATAAACTGTTTCATCAATCCCGCACCCCGGAGGATTCCATCTGCCACCAACTTGGCTGAAACCACGAAGTAGAACGGGGACAGAATTCGCAGGAACATAACGCCGGTATCCAGTGCCAGCTCCGTAGGTTCATCCAGGAAGAATCCCATCAAGCCTCTGCCCCAGAGGAAGTACAGCGCAGTCAGCGGAACGCACAGTGACCATACCAGCTTCAGTCCGGCAGAAAAGCCCGCCTTGACCCGGTCCCATTTCCCTGCGCCGATGTTCTGGGCAGTAAAATTGGAAATGCCGTTGCCCAGGGTCGTAAAGGATGTGATCACCAGATTGTTCAGCTTCACCGCGGCGGAATAGCCTGCCATCACATCGGTTCCAAAACCGTTGATCACACCCTGAATGATGATGTTGCCGATGGAAATAAAGCTTTGCTGGATCGTACTGGGTACCGCAATAACAACAAACCGCTTCAGGAGTTTCCCTGAGAATATCTGTACTTTTCCCTCTGCGGGAATCTTCCGAAGCCGCAGCATCACGACCAGCACCGCCAGCACACAGCTGACACCCTGGCACAGGAAAGTGGCCCATGCAACGCCGGCCACACCCATATCAAAGGCTTCCACGAACAGAATGTCCATGCAGATATTGCTCAGTGAGGACACAGCGAGGAATAAAAATGGTGTCTTGCTGTCACCCAAGGCAGAGAAAATACCCGTAGCTATGTTATAGAAGAAAACAAAGGGCAGACCCCATACATAAATATCCAGATAGAGCTTGGAATCCGCAAACACTTCCTTTGGCGTATTGATAAGCCCAAGCAAGCTGTCGCAGCCCAGCAGACCCACCAGCATCAGGCACAGGCAGGTCGCAGCAGTGGTGATCATGGATGTGTAAACCGCTGTTTTCATTCTGCGGAATTCCTTCGCACCGAAAAGCTGCGACACCACAACGGAACAGCCTATATTGCAGCCAAAGGCAAAGGCAATAAAAATCAGAGTAATCTCGTAACTGTTGCCCACCGCCGCCAGCGCATTCTGTCCGATAAATTTACCCGCTACCCAGCTATCCGCGATGTTATAAAGCTGCTGGAAGATGATGCTGCCAAACAGCGGCAGGCAAAACTTCCAAAGCACGGTACTGGGTTTTCCCACTGTCAGATCCTTATTCACAATCATACACCTCATCTCGCTGTATTCATCCAACGCATGATACCCTTGACAGCCGGAAAAGTAAAATGTATAGTTGAGATAGCATCTATATCTAATTGACATGATTTGAGGTGGCATCATGCATATCAATCTGGATTCCTACCGGGTGTTCTATTATGTGGCGCAGTACCGCAGCTTCACCAAAGCGGCGGAATTGCTCTACAGCAATCAGCCCAACGTGACCCGGACGATCAAAAATCTGGAGCAAGCCCTGGACTGTACGCTCTTTAACCGCACCAGCCGCAATGTTCAGCTGACTCCGGAGGGCGAAGAGCTGTTCTCCCACATCGCCCCCGCCATGCAGCAGATCAAGGCAGGAGAAGAATCCGTTCTGCTTCACAGCAAGCTTCAAGGCGGCACCATCAGCATCGGTGTCAGTGAGATTGCCCTACATCTGGTCCTCTTACCCGTGCTGGAAGCTTTCCGTCAGGAATATCCGGGCATCCGCCTGCGGATCTTTAACTCCAATTCCCAGCAGGCGGTTTCCGCGCTGAAAAATAAATTGGTGGATTTCTCCCTTGTTACACCTCCCACCCAGGAATCCGAAGCTTTTCTTTGCACCCCAGTTGCAGCATTTCAGGAGGTTCCTGTATGCGGGAAAGCGTATTTTCATTTAGTAGATCAGACTCTGAACTTGGATGAATTGATTTCGTTGCCCATGATCAGCCTATGTAAAGGCACATCTACCCATCAGCTCTATACGGACTGGTTCCGGGAACACGATCTATCTTTCTCTCCTGACATTGAAGCGGCAACCGCAGATCAGATTCTCCCCATGGTCCGTGCAAATCTGGGAATTGGCTTTATACCGGAGCAGGCTGCGAAAAAAGCCGCCGCAGATGGCAGCATCTCGATTCTAAAGCCGAAGGAGAATCCCCCAAAGCGAACCATTTCCCTCCTAAAACGAAAGGATATGCCCTTGAGCATTGCCGCAGTAGAACTGGAACGAATGCTGCTTCATCGCAAACAAGAAAAGGATGGTGCATTATGACCAGTGAACAAATCATTCAATATGCCGTGGAGGAAGGCTTCGCTGCCGCTGCCATTGTGGATACCGGCGACATCGTATTTGATCCTTCCTTTTGCCCCTACTGCGAAGAAAATCTCTGCGGCCAGTATGGCGCCAACTATTCCTGCCCTCCCGATTGTGGCAGCCCGGAAGCGATGAAACAAAAGGTGCTTGCACATAAGAAGGCGTTGGTGCTGCAGACCATCTGGGAGATCTCCGATTACTCCGACGTGACCATGATCAAGCCCGCCAAAGCATCCTACAACGCTTCAGAGATTCGTCTTAGTGAAGCGGCTCCGGTCAGAGGGGTGCGACGGATTCATCGTAGGAGCCAGCGGCTGTGCCTTGTGCAGTCCCTGCGTACGTGCCCAAGGTGAACCCTGTCGCTTCCCGGAGTATCAGTATTCCTGTATGTCCGCCTACTGCATCTTCGTCAAAAGATTAGCGGATAAGTGCGGTATGGAGTATGATTGTGGTAACGGTCTGCTGGCTTTCTTTGGAATGTATGTTTTCGATTGACTTTCTCCCGATGGCAACTTATAATCATTGATAACAAACGAATATGTTCTTGTGGCTGTATGGTACGCAGGTCGGCTGTACAGCTTAAAAAGAGAATGGGGTGAAAAGCCCCGCACGCAACGGTGCTGTAAGTATCGAGAGGTTTGTTTCGTCGGTGGAAGCCGGTCATTGGGGAAACCTGAGAAGGCAGAAACTTATCCTCGTATGAGATGCGAGTCAGAAGAACTACAAGAGCAAGAATTGCAGGGTCACTCCCCTGCTTATTTGTGTTGCGTAAAAGCGTTCGCGGCAGTCTGTCAGGCTGCCGCGATTTTTATTTTCGCAGAAAGAGGTCTTTCCATGAAAGTTCAGCGTATTCTAATCAACATCATAATCGTACTCTTAGTTATTATATTTCTAATGTGCGGTTATCTGGTAATCGATTATTTCCGGGAAAGCAACACCCAGCAGGAGCAATTCAATAATCTTGCCTCGCTTGTTGAGCAGGCACAAAATCCGCCCTCTCTCCCTGTCGAAAACGAAACCACCCTTCCTGCCGACATTTCCGATGAAACAGCTCCGACCGCTGAGACTGAAGGAACTGAATCAGGCGGAATTTTACCGGAATACGCACAGCTTTATGAACTGAACTCCGACATTGTTGGATGGATCAAAATCGACAACACCTCCATCAATTACCCCGTTATGCAGACTCCTGACAGCAAAGACTACTATCTTCGCCGTGACTTTTATAAAAATTACAGTTCCCACGGCTGCATCTTTGTCCGGGAAGAATGCGATGTATCTGCACCATCCGATAACATTACGATTTACGGCCACCATATGCGTGACGGCAGTATGTTTTCCGATCTTGATGATTTCACAAGCTATACTTTCTGGGAAGAAAATGGAGTCTTTACATTTGATACACTGACGGAACATCATGCATACCAGGTATTTGCGGTATTCAAAACAACGACCAGTGCCGGAGAAGGTTTTGCTTACCATCAGTTTGTTGATGGAACTGAATCTGAGTTTAACGATTTTGTTGCGACCTGCCAAAGCCTTGCTTTTTATGATACGGGTATTACCCCCGTATATGGTGATAAGATCATCTGCCTGTCCACCTGCGAGTATTCGCAGGCCAACGGCCGCTTGGTGGTAGCTGCTGTAAGAATCAGCTAAAACGAAATTCCAATTCCCCGGAGCTTTATTTTCACAAATTCTCCGCAATTATGGTTCCCAGATTCTCCGTTTTTCCCATTGAATTATCTACATACAAATGGTAGAATTACGAGGTTATCGTGGGAAACAGGTGCAAATCCTGTACGGGGCCGCCGCCGTGAAGTACATCCAAAAAATCTGTACCAGTCGGTTTCACGAATAGCCAAATACTCGTTATAAGCTGCGAGCACCAGCGAAGGAGAAAATGCTTATAAGGAGAACCTGAAATGAAAAAACTGATTTCCCTGCTGCTGGTTCTGGTCATGGCCTTTGGCCTGGTCGCCTGCGGCACCGCCGATGCTCCCGAAACCACCGAGGGCACCACGGAAGACACTTCTGCTGAAACCACTGCTTCTACCGAAGCCGAGGTTGCAGGTGTTGCTTTCACCGTTGTTGTGACCGATCTGGACGGCACTGATACCACCTTTGAGTACACTTCCGATGCAGAATCCGTCGGCGCAGCGCTGCTGGCTGAAGGTCTGATCGCTGGTGACGAGAGCGAATACGGCCTGTATGTCACCTCTGTCAATGGCATCACCGCTGACTGGACCACAGAAAACGCCTACTGGGCATTCTACATCGATGGCGAGTACGCTCAGACCGGTGTGGACGCTACTGAGATCACCGAGGGCACTACTTACTCTTTTGTTAAGACCATTTCCTATACTGTGATGGGCGAAGGTTCTACCACTTTCTACTTCACCGCACAGGATGTGGACGGCGCTGTGACCAAGTATGAGATCCATACCGATGCCACCACCGTGGGCGAGGCCCTGCTGGCTCTGGAGCTGATTGCCGGTGATGACAGCGAGTACGGCCTGTATGTCACTTCTGTCAATGGCATCACCGCTGACTGGGACACCGAGAAGGCTTACTGGGCATTCTACATTGATGGCGAGTATGCTCAGACTGGTGTGGATGCCACCGAGATCGTTGCTGGCAGCATCTACGAGATGGTCAAGACTGTTTCCGAGGAATAATCAGGAGGAAACAGACAGATGAACAATTACACCAATCTGTAGGGCCGGGAAGATCTTCTGGAATCCATTACTGCTCTGGAAGCAGAACTGGCCGCAAAGACCGGCAAGGATGTTGCCCTGGTCGCATACAGCCCCGTGAAGTATGCCGCACTTAGCGACGATGCTGAGGCTCTGGCCAAGATCACCGAGCTGGAACAACTTCTGTCCGCCAAGACTGGCAAGGATGTCGTGTTGGTAGCTTTCACTATCTAAATCGCAAAATGACCGCTGATGCTTTACGCACCAGCGGTCATTCTTATTCTTCAGGTAATTGAACGCTCTCCGCCATACGGAAGATATCTTCCTCCGCAAAAGTGTCTGCGGCGTACTCGATAACACAGCTATTCTCTGGATCAAGTGTCCAGCATAGATATGTCCTCCCATCCAATTCACCAATGATCGCAGCCTGACCGTTTACTTCACACTCCCGGCTGTTTTCCAGGATCTCAATGTCAACCACCTGCTCTATGGCTTCGGTGTTCATTCCCTCCAGTTTCACTTCGTCATCTGTGAGATAGGCTGTTCTGCAATGATAGTAAGTGATCGTGACACCTTCAGAGTTGGCATAAGTATATGGGGTTACAGTGGATAGGGATTCCAGCTCCCAATCTTCATCCACTTCTTTCAGGGCGCTTTCCACATTGTAGAGCTTCTTTGCTGCCTGCCAATAGGGATCTTTTTCCCGGTTATAGAGTCTAATCCCCTGAATTACCGCCCCGGCTACCAGCACAACCGCGATGCAGATGCAAATGATCGTGATAGCTTTCTTTTTATTCATTACTTCGTGCTCTCCTGTTCCGCAATATTCTGTATGTTTATAAGACCTTTTTTCTCCCTGCGCTGGGCATACTCCAGCAGATTCCGGGAATTGCTGGCTCCGTGCCGTACATAGCAGACCAACCAATCAGATGTATTTACCATGATCTTATTTGCCTGAACGATGGCATACCGTCTTGGTACCTTTTCCATTCCCTCCGGGTAGTAGGTTCCATCAAATCCATACGGTGTTTCAATAGGACGCTCCGCCGGATGATACGGCAATACCAACATCAGGGTTATATCTGTGTACTGCTTTTTTGCTTCTATTACAGCATGAGCAGCAACATGGTCAAATCCGCCGTAACCGCCTATGTAGAAATGCCGCACATTTTCTTCCAATATCAAATACTCAATGGTCTCTTTGAGTTTCGGCAGCAAACTCTCATTTACATCCCGGTGTCCAATAAAAAAACAGCTATTCATCATGGCACCACTCGCTATCGTCTTGAATTTAAGTATATTATATTTCAACTTAACTATATTTTCAATACAAGTCTTTAGTATATTACCATCATCTTTAACGATACAATAAGATGCAGAAAGAAAGGTGGCGATACTATGGACATCCATGAAAAACTCCAGCAACTTCTCGACGAGCGTGGCTGGACAAAATACCAACTCGCAAGGCGCTGTGGATTAAGTGATGCCACCATTGCCAACATCTTCCGTCGGAATACAATGCCATCAATCCCTACATTGGAAGCAATTTGCAAGGGCTATGGAATCACCTTATCGCAATTCTTTGCGGAAGGTGAAATGGTTGAACTAACACCTGAATTGAAAGAATTATTCGATAGTTGGGCCTCACTTACTCCAGATCAGAAGTCTGCAACACAGCAGATGATTCACGCAATGAAGCAGAATTGATAAAAACACCACAGTCGCCTGTTAAAGCAGGCTTTTCTGTGGTGTTTTTTCATTTTACAAGAATATGTCCATCCATCTAATAGTTTTACCTGCATTTATTCAAATCAGAATACGCAAAAATTTTCGCAAAATTCCAACTAACGCGGAACATACCTCCGTACTGCTTTGTGGGAAATATCCGCCTCTTAGGTTATAATATACAACAAATCCCCTAAAAAAGAAGGTGGTTGTCATGCTCGTGGGAATAGACTATTCCGAGGTCGGTAGACGAATTCGCTCTACCCGCAAGGAACGCAATATGACTCAGGAAGAACTTGCTATTGCCTGTGGCTGCTCTGGCAACCATCTTAGTGCCGTTGAAACTGGCAAGCATAAACCTTCGCTCGAACTTGTTGTCACAATTGCCACCGTTCTGGAGTGCAGCATTGATTCCCTATTTATGGATCATACCCGCAAATGTTCCACCTATATGATTGACACACAAATTGTTCCCAAGTTGGAGAAGTGTACATACCATGATTTGAAACATATCGACCGGTTTATCGATGACATGGTGGAATACCGGGACGGGCTCCTTGCCCCGGCGAAAGTGTAAAGAATACCGACCCTGGCGCAGTCAAAGCGATTTGGCAGTGGTAGGTCATGATATCAGCCGCAGAGCTGTCAAATCGCTTCGTGCGATGGGCAGAACTGCGGCTTTTTTATCATTTTAAGGAGATGATCGTAATGACACCAACTATTGAAGGGAATACCCCTGCCATTGATGTTAACCAACGGGAGTACATCCAGTACACCATTGAAATGGACCAGGCAATCACGCAGTTGGTAGATAGTCTGCACAATTCGGATGATCCCGAAGAGATACTTCGGCAGATGCTGGTCGCCGTCACCGAACTCTATGATGGCGACTGGGCAGGCATCATGGAAGCTGATCTGACCATGAAGATTTGGTCCACTTATTGGTGGTACAATCGAAATACAGGCGGTATGACTCCAAACCGTTTTGCTGATTTGGAAGATGGTGAATACCTGTGGCGCTGGATTGATTCCATGACCAAGGGAACTCCGATGATTATCGAGGATGTCGAGTCCATAAAAGAGATTTCTCCTATGGAGTACAGTTTTCTGAAAGCAAACGGTGTCCAATCCATGCTTGCCGTCCCCTTCTGGAAGCGTCCTACCGGCTTTCTGATTGTACGTAACCCCAAGCGCTACATTAAATATACCAGCGCATTAAAAGCCCTTGCCTTTGTCGCGGTTTCTTCAATCAACGAAAAGCGCCTGATGGATAGCACCAAATTGTCCCTGATACCGGATAGTATCAAGACAGATACGGATGTTGCAATCAATATGTTTGATCGCTTGCAGATCATTACCAGTAAAGGCGTCCTGACCGAAGATGATCTCAAATCCACCATGATCGTTCATCTGATTGCCTATCTGACGTTACACAGGGAACGTCCTGCCCAGCCTCTTGAGATTTTTCACGCCCTTTGGCCCGATGAGGATGATGAGCGGGCAGGTGTGAAAATCAAAAGCATAGTTTACCGTTTGCAGCAGGTTTTTAGCCTGATTTCTGATTACCGCCTCATTGAGTCAACCTCCACCGGCTATCGCCTTAATCCTGAACTCCATGTGATAACCGATCTGGATTGCTTCACGGAATATTGGAATCAAGCCCAAGTTACTGTTAATCTGATTGATCGAGGACACCTGCTGAAAAAGGCTATGGAAATCTACAAAAGCGGACTTTTGCCTGCCCATAGTGGAGAACACTGGCTGATGCCCTCTGCTGCACATTATAGCCTGAGATATATGGGTGTGGTAAACCAACTGCTTTCTACCTTAAACGCCGCCAACGATTATGTCTGCATCCACGAATACGCCAGCATCGCAGTCCGGGCAGTTCCAGGCAGTCTGGATGCACACTACTGGCTGACCTATGCCATGCTTCACCTGGGTTCCACTGAAATGGCAAAGAACGAACTTCGCGCGGCAAAGCAGGTATTGACCACAGATGACTATAACGATATGCTCCGCCGCCTGAATATCGATGACCCGGAAAAGATCGGATAACTGCATATAGCAACCTGAGCCTCTTAGATTTTTCTAAGAGGCTCTTTCATTTGACCGATATTTGACCCAATTTTTCCATTTGACCAATATTTGACTACCGTGTGACCTGCGTTTGACTACCGTTTGACCAGCCGTGTGACCACCGTAGCTTATGGTTTCCGTGCAAATCCACTTTGCACATTAACCAGCTACGGAAGGTGTCTACTTGCATTCGGCTACAGACCAGCAATCGGCAGATACAAGGTGCCGATCACCGCCTTTCTGAAAATTCGATTCATTCAAATTTTCAGAAACAGAAGGTGTCATATATGAATTACAATCCCGTCGAAACAGGAAAGCGAATCAAACAGATTCGACAGAATATGGGCTTATCTCAGGATGCGTATTCCGAGAAGTTACATATAAGCAGGACCCATCTCGCTAAAGTGGAGGTGGGTTTGAAATCGGCATCTATCGACCTGTTGATTGCAATTTCTGAATTATCCCAGGTGTCCACGGACTACTTGCTGAAAGGGTGTACCCCTGATAATTCCAAGGTAAAGGAGGATATTCGTACCCTGATTCATTCCCTTACAAAGCTGGAACAGAATCTTTAACCTTGTTGTGGCCTAATTGGGAACACCCTGTTGCCTACCGGACAATCGGAATTTGTCTGACTGAAAGGTACAATTTTCTTGCAGCTACGAAGTAGCTGTGCGTACCTTGAAAAGTTCACACCAGTTCGTCAGACACATTCCCATTGTTATTGTGATGAGCATAAGCCACATTAGCAGCTGCGCCATGATGTGCGAAAGGAAAGCCATGAGATGTCACTTGATTTATTTGGTCTAGCGTCTTTGCTTTCGCACGGAGCGAGAAACAGTTGGCTATAAGCACCGGGTGGCTCCCGGTGTGGCGATGACAGGCAATGGGGCTAACGATACTCCTGTTCAGTCACAGCCTCAAGCAATGAGAGCAGCCGGCAGAGAACCTGCCGGGGGTGGAAATCCCGTGGAGCTGGTAGCTGCCAGCCATTTGATGAATTCCCATAGCGATTCGGGGTGCCGAGGGCAAATGGAATCGCTTTCATATAAAGATCAAACGGCATTACCAGTCTATCCGAAAGAAGTCATTATTTATATCTTCCCGGCCCTGACCCAGTTTTGCTGTTTGATCTCCTACATAGGTAGCTCTGACTGCCAATTTACAAAGGAGGTCAAACTTATGAATCACACATATATGCGTGGTGAAATGTACTATGCAGATCTGGGCCAGGGCATTGGCTCTGAGCAGGAGGGGCATCGCCCCGTTCTTATTATCCAGAACGATGTTGGAAACAAGCACAGCCCTACGGTCATTGTTGCCGCTGTGACAAGCCGCAATGATGCAAAGGCAAAACTCCCCACTCATTATTACTTAGACGCAGAGAGCGGCCTGGAGGTTCCGTCCATCGTTCTTCTGGAACAACTCCGCACCGTCGATAAGAAGCGCCTGTCCAGCTATATCGGAAGGCTGGACGAGAAACACATCCGGGGGATCAATCGTGCTCTGTCCGTCAGCGTTGGCCTTATTGAGCCAATACCCAAGAAATTAACAATCTGCCTCTGCCGCACCTGTGCCAACAATTTCTATGGCACGGGTGCTTATTATTTGAAGCGGACAAACCCCATCGAGGTTGAGAAGGGCATCTGCACCTATTGCAACCGCCGGATGGGATTTGATTACCAAGTCATTCCCAGAAAAACCTAAAGGAAGGAGAAACTCATGCAGGAACAAAAATATACCGATGTACTTAAAATCAAAGATGCAGTTGCCCGCGCAAAGGAAAACGGCATGGACATCAGCGAATATACTTTGCGCCGAGCCATTCGCTCTGGGCAGCTCCCTTGTCGGATCATCGGAAAAACCTATTTGATTTCGTGGCAGAATCTCCTCAACTGGGCAACCTGTGCCGATGGATGCGACAATCCTTCTTCCCTCGCACCACCTGTTGTCAACTGTACGAAGTGATAATTCGCACATTAGCCTCAAATGATTCTTTCGGTTATCATATCGCCAAGATCATTTGAAAGGAGAACCAAGTATGCCTTACATTGAACCGCGCCACAGTAGCAGCGGTACTATTACAAGCTACAAAATCGTTGTATCCGATGGATATGACTGCACCGGCAAGCAGATCCGCCGCCGCTGTATCTGGACTCCTCCCAGACCGGGGATGACCGAGCGCCAGATGGAGAAGGAAGCCACCGCCGCAGCGTATAAGTTTGAGGAGCAAATCAATAATGGCTATCGGCTGGATAATACCCAGAGTTTTGCCGAATACGCCCAGTATGTTATCGACCTAAAGGAACAAATCGGCATCAAGCCGACCACGATTGACCGATACATTGAGCTTCTGAAACGGATTCTTCCTGTGTTCGGACACATGGAAATCAGCAAGATTCGCCCACAGCATCTCAACCAGTTTTATAAGGATCTCAAAGAAAAGGATGGTCGTTTGGACACATCTAAAGCAACCGCAAAACGGGCGCTGAAAACCACAATCAGCGAACTGGGTATTTCCAGAGCCAAGTTATCCAGAGATTCCGGTATCTCCGCAACTACCGTTGGTGTTGCAATCCGTGGTGACGCTGTTGCTGTTGAAACTGCAGAAGCGATTTCCAAAGCGTTGGAAGGTGAGTTCGACGATTTCTTCAAGCTGCAGGAGAATAAAGTTCCCCTGTCTGATAAGACGATCCTTGAGCATCACCGGCTCATTTCAACTATTCTTGCCCAGGCAGAAAAGGAAATGCTGCTGACATATAATCCCGCTGCCAAAGCAACGCCGCCCAGGGCAAAGAAGTCCAAACCCGATTACTACCAGCCTGATGAAATCGATGAGATACTCACCGCACTGGACAAAGCCCCTCTGAAATGGCGTACAATCACTTATCTTCTAATCGATACTGGTGCTCGCCGTGGCGAGATCATGGGGCTTAAATGGGAAAACATCAATCTGGAGACCGGTTTGGTTATCATCGACCATGCTCTACTATACACCAAGTCCAAGGGTGTCTATGAGGGCGAAACAAAAACCGGCAACACCCGTGCCATGATCTTGGCTCCGCAGTCGCTGGATCTTTTGAAGAAGTGGCACACCGATTATCTCAGACTTAAGATGAAGAACGGAGACCGGTGGATCGGCGGTGACTATGTATTCACACAGGACGATGGCCGCCCAATGCATCCGGACAGTATTACGGACTGGTTGGGAGAATTCAGCAAGAAGCACGATCTTCCCCACATTCACCCTCATGCGTTCCGGCACACAGCAGCATCCACGATGATTGCCAATGGCGTGGACATCGTTACCACAGCAGGTGAACTGGGCCATGCAAGTCCGTCAACAACCGCTAATATCTATGCTCACCAAATTGCAGTAGCAAAAGCGAAAGCCGCGAATGTCCGTGCCGGTGTGTTTTCAGGACGAGATTCCAAGCCTAAAAAGAAAAGAGCATAATCCTCTTGTCAGAGAATTACGCTCAGTATCGAATTTCAAAATGATCAAAAAAGTTCGGTTTTCCCGGTTTTTGATTTTTGGCCCATTTCCCGTAAACCCCAAAATAAACCCCACGGATTATGGAGGTCCTAAAAACCACTTCCGAAAGTTAGAAAAAACACCGGATTTCGATTTGAAATCCGGTGTTTTTATGGTTGCGGAGGCAGGACTCGAACCTACGACCTCCGGGTTATGAGCTGCTAAAATCGGTATTTTCCGTTGCAGCACAACGACTTTTAGCCCTTTTTCACAGAAAAACCGGAGGTCGTATTCCATTCTGAACTACCTTGTCCATCTCGTACTATCCCCGTATGGGTCACGGTATGGGTCAAAAGCCTTGCATCTGAATATCAAAAGTTTGGCTATCCATAGTAAAGCGCATACAGAAGTCCCTCAACTCTTTTGTGCCATTCTCTGCGGTTTCCCACACAGTCTCCTCATCGATATTGCCGTATTCATGAGCGACCACATTCCGCATTCCACGGATAGCCCGCCACGGGATTTCCTTGTGACCATCCTTGAATTCCTGGGACAGCTTGATAGTTAACTCGCCGATCTGCATCAGGCACATCGCCACTGCGTTGCGGTAGGTCGGATTACTGCAGAACACGGCATAATCCCGGTTATATTCATTGTGGGCATGCTCAATGTCATTACAGTATCCCACAATTTTTGAAAGGATTTGAAGATCACGGTCATTAACTTGCATATATCAGGACCTCCTCTTTGGCAATATGCTGCAGGAACTTCTGATCCAGGCTGCCGGTAGTCAATAAGTCCAGCTTTTTACCAAGACCATCTTCCAAATCCGCATACAGGGCCCCCAGAGCAATCAGTCCTCTCAGCCTTCCTTTGTCCACACGCAAATCGATATCGCTGCTGGGAGTCGCTTCTCCACGTGCATAGGAGCCGAAAAGATATATTCTGTCTACATCATGGATGGCAGCAATAGGAGCTACAATGGATTTAATTTCTTCGATTGTATAAACTCTTTCCATATACCTTTTCCTCCTTAAGATTTATCGTAATATAATTATACCACATCAATAAAATTGTTCAAGTGGATAGCATGCAAAATACATCCTCAGTTTGGTCCAAGCCATCCCACGATATAGTATGTTACTGTCACACGATAAATAATAAAACGTAACTAACAAATAACAATCTTCTCTGGCAGTTCAACGCACATCTGACTGAACCGAGTGATTTTCCACATACCGCAGAGTTCTTCTGGCAGTATCCAAACTAACCTTATCACCACTACCATGTTTCAGCCAAGCATTTAGATTTCCGGGATTCAATTTCAAGTCTGTGTAGATGCGGTAATTGGTTACACCTTTTTGTACTTGCAGTCGTTTCACTTTCTGACGCATCAATTCCTTTGTGTGTTCGTCCGCCTGCCCTCTATTCTTGCGGCTTTGATAGCTTCGCCATACTTTATGATATTCAGCGGGGAGCAGCGGAGATGCCTGGTCAAAGAGTTCCGTCATCGCTTCTGCCGTATAAAGAGCTGCCATCCGTTGGTACTCCATGTACAGAGTTGGCTCCTTTGTAGCTTGAAGCAAAACTTTTTCCTTTTGCGAATAAACGGCATAGAGAAACAGCGGTTCCCGCAGACGAGGATTACTGCTACCGGCCTCCGCAGCCAGCTTATACAAACTATTCGTCTTCTCTACAGATAGCTGCCTAACATACTGAGTGAGAAAACCTCTGAATGTGAGTTCTCGCATCCTCTCCGCCTCCCGACATAGGTCTGATAATTGTAAGATAATCCGAATAACGGAATTTACAACGCAGTGTGTATTTTTATAATACTATTATTTAATTATCATTATAGGCTAGCCATGCAGTATTGTCAACTCAATTCCCTTTCCAAGATTCGACGCAAAAATGTACTAACACAACTATGTGGACGGTTCCGTTTTTGAATCTCATAGTCATACTCCCAATATCCACGGCGAAATTCTACATCGTATTGCGGTACGCCATGTTCGATCTCATATTCGGCGTACAATGCCATCGTCCTGACCGCTGACTCCACTATCCTTACCGCCTGACATCCTGTCATTGCGGAAACAGCCAGAATTGCGTTCAGCAGAACAGCAAATAATCGTGTTTTCATAAAATACCCCTTCCCGACCGAACTTAGCTTGCGTCAAATAATCATAAAAATTTAGCTAGAAGAAAATCTTGTATCCCCGCCGGAAGAAATCCCGCAGCGATGCATGTTCATCTCCCCGCGGGGCAAGCTGTAACCGGAGGTATACTATGGAGATTATCAAAGTCTTACTCACATCCTTACTTTCTGTTGGTGCGCTGTTTGCAGTCGCAAAGATCATGGGGCATAAGCAAATGTCCCAGCTGGATTTCTTCGACTATATTTCCGGCATCACCATCGGCTCCATTGCCGCAGAGCTGGCCACGGAGCTGGAAGAACCGTTGAAACCACTGATTGCCATTGCAGTGTACGGTGCCGCAGCGATCCTGCTATCCAAGATCACCAGTCTGTTCCCCAAGTCACGAAAGTATATCAACGGTACCCCTACCATCCTGATGAATAACGGCAAACTCTACCGGGAGAACCTGAAGAAAGCGAAACTTGATCTTAGCGAATTTATGGTCATGTGCCGCCAGCAGGGATATTTTAATCTCAGTGATATTCAAACAGCCGTCTTCGAATTTAACGGAAAACTGAGCATTCTGCCCGTCAGCAAGAAGCGTCCGGCAAATCCCGAGGATCTGAATCTTTCCCCTGCGCCTGAATTCATCCATACGGAAGTGATTATGGACGGGCGTATTCTGGACGAGAATCTGAAACGAATGGGTCTGGATGACAAATGGCTGCAGAAACAGTTGAATGCGCAAGGATACAAAAAGGCCGAAGAAGTATTCCTTGCCCTCTGCGATGAGAACAATCAACTGACCGTATTCGCAATGGAGTAACCAGCGGCATAGTATGGAGCGGAAGGTGATCCTATGAACGCTTGCGAACTGACCGCATCTATTACGGCCATTGCGAATTGGCTGGCCTGCCAGCTTACGCAGGAACAGCTGGAACTGTTGGGTGTTTCCCTGACGCAGTTAGGGGATACCCTCCTGACCATCGCCACACAAAAGAGCATTTGCTGCAAATGAATGACGCCGCCCGATGTGGGCGGCGTTCAGATTAGTTAACTTCAACCAACCAATTTGTACAGAGGCCAGGCTAAGCCAGGTCTCTGCTTTTTGTATAGGAATATGCAGACCGCACGCCCCATGGTACTCTGTCATATTATAGAGAGGACCCTCGAATTTGGGGTCCGGAAAGGACGGAATGCTATGGGTATTACCAGCTCCACAAAAGTAACGAATGTGACCGCCATCCCCTGCGGCAGCACATTCAATGTAACACTGGCACTCACCGCCGCCCCGGACATTACCACGAATCCTACGGATATCGTACTGATTCTGGACCGCTCCGGCAGTATGGCACAGAGTCTGCCCAGTCTAAAAGAGGCGGCCAAGGTGTTCATCGACATCATCGATGAAGCCACTGACGGCGCACAGGATGGGCAGATCGGCAGCGGCAGTCGTATCGGGATCGTCAGCTTTGCAGATACCGCCGTGCAGGATACAGGGTTAATCACCTCTGTTGCGGATCTTAAAGCGGCAGTGGACGCATTGAGCGCAGGCGGCTCCACCAACCACGCCGACGCATTCACCAAAGCACTGGCACTATTTGACCCTGCCAGTACCAACGCAAAGGTTATGGTCATGTTCACTGACGGTGTCACCACCGCAGGCGGGCCTCCCAACCCGGTGGCAACCTTGGCAAAATCTCAGGGTGTGATCATTTACAGCTTGGGTCTGATGGGCAACGGCGGTATTGATGTGCAGGCTCTGCGGGATTGGGCATCTGATCCCGATTCTGCCTATGTTTCCATTGCGCCCACAGATCAGGATCTGGAAGAACTGTTCCAGGATCTTGCCCGGAATATCACCAACCCCGGTGCTACCAACATCGTGATTGAAGAAGTGGTGGAAAGCTGCTTCCGGGTCACCGCGCTCTCCGCACCAACTAAAGGTACCGCCACTTTGGCCGGTGACCGAACTGTCGTCTGGTCGATCCCGGAATTGGGCACTACCCAGAGTGAAGGGGCATCGCTGACCTTCACCGTACAGCACAATGGGGTTTGCTCCGGCACATTGACCATCAATGAATCCATCACCTATGCTGATACCGAAGGGAATGTAGTCACCTTCGACGATCCCGTAATCGATGTGGATTGCGGCGAGGATGTGTTCCCGGAGCCTTGTCCCGAACCCGTGGATATCACCATTGGCGGCTGTGAGGATTCCGTGGTCTTCGATGCCGGGGACCTAGTTATGGATTCTCTGGGCAGAATTCTGCAACTGGATGTGACGCTCCGCAATGTTTGCCCCGGCAAACGGGTGGCACTGGCCGTCATCCTGACAGAAGTGGACGCAGAAGACAACGAGTATAACCGCGGTACCAAAACCATGGTCATCCCCGCCCACACGGCCCCCAGCTGCCGGGATGTAACCGTGCGTTGCATCAAATTTGTCCTTCCGGAGGAGCTGGATGTATCCGGAAGTCCTGACGCACTGTGTGATGAGCGCTCCTTCCGTGCCCGGTTTATCGCCAACTATATCGACAGCACCTTTGTCTGCTGCCCGGACATTCCGTAAACAAAAGCCCGTACCGCCCTTTATTTGGCAGTACGGGTACATAAGCATTACACTCGCTTGCGGATCACACCGCAGGCGATTTTCTTTCCGGCATTGCCGGCAGGCTGCGTATGGAAGTCATCCGGATCGCTATGAATAACCACCGTTCTTCCAATAATATCATTCACGGAAAACCGATCCGTTCTGAAGGAAAGATATGCGCGTCCGCGACACTCCAATAATGGCGGCAGGTCGCCTGCGTGCTCTGGATGTGCCCGCTCAGCAGGGTTATAATGACTTCCTGTTCCGGAAAAGCCAGCCCCGGAACAATCTCTACCTTGATGAATATGGAATCCGAAAAATCCTGTTTCACTTTCCCTGGGCAGGCCAGAAATTATCGCTACAACCAAAACATATCCATTCTCCTGATAAAACTCTACGCATCCAGATAATTGTGGCGCTTCTGCCCCACCTGTGATTCGCGCCACGGCATCCGGACATTTTCTGCAAGATTGCATTAGACCACCTCATATCAGCTTATTCCGGTGATCGAGTTTTGCAACATAGTTTTTTCCAAAACCACCACCGCCAGATAGCACCACTCGATGCCACCTGGCAGCAGCCACCTTAGTAGCTGGAATCACCAAAAGTTTATGAAACGTTCATACCCTTCGACAGTATCCCGGAAAAAGAACCTGTGGTCTTTTGTTAGAATAGGGGCGACGGACTCTATTCCGGGCGAGAGAACCTACTAAGATGAATCAACCATCTGCGGAACCCTTGCTCAGTCTGAGTAGGGTTCCGCTTTTTCTATTTGGAGGATAATCAATGTTCAACTATGTTTTCCGAAGGCGGTTTTGTTTTGATGTCAGTCTGTCAAATCAAAACCTAAGGAGGAAACTGTTTGAAATCTACATACACCAACATCGAAGATCTGCCCCTGACCCTCAAGGCACACGAAGCTGCGGCCGTACTGAGAATCTCCAAGTCCAAGGTCTACGAACTGGCTCAGAGCGAGTCTTTCCCCGCTATCCGTATCGGTAAGCGCGTTGTCATCCCCCGTGACAAGCTGATCCAGTGGATGAACAATCAGGCAGAGGTATCCGATTGAAACTCTATACTCCACCCAAGAAAGAGTTCCTGATGCTCCCCAACTCCGTGTTCGATATGCCGCTGGATGTGTACGCATTCAAGATCTATGCCTATCTGGTCTGCTGCGCCGGTAGCCGTGGTGAGTGCTGGCCCACCCTGAACAAGATGAGTAAAAAGCTGGGGATCGCTATGAGTACAGTCCAGGATCGGATCAGTGTGTTGGAAAAGCGTAAGTTGATCGCTATCAAGAAGCACAAGGGTGCAGGCAAGTATAAGAACAATATCTACGTTCTGCTGCCCCATGATAACCCGGAGATCTACCGGGATCTGAGTGAGTCGGAAGAACTGCCCTTGTTCATTTGACCCGGTATCATCTTATTTTGTCACACAGCAAATAGCAAGACGAAGGAAACAAATAACCATTACGGGTTCCTACCCCTGTTTTCAGGGGGCTTTTTGAGACTACTGATCCGGTGGGCCGAGTACCCCGCCCCTGCTCTAAAATCTGAGATTTGCACACCATACGCACTGTTTCAAAGGCCAGAGAGGAAATGTAACGAAAGCCACCCGTGAAGCCGCTGTTGCCCCTGTGTCCGATTTCTATGGGAAAGTGAGGAATTTACCCATAGGCATTCTGCACGAAGAATCCGGGCAAACGGTGAAGATACGAGGAAATTACGAGAAGCAGGTTAAAGTAAGGGGGCATCACCGCCCCCTTACGAAGAACACCGGACGGCAGAGCCGACCGGGTTGCAACGGGTTTTCGGATTTCCGCTATGGGGTCACACGAGGAGTCCGTGTAAGATGCACAACGAATTGGAGGAACTGATTGAAAGAAACCAAGAAGAAAACCGCAATTTATCTCTACCCTTCTCAAGTAGAAGAAATCAAGAGCCTAATGGATCAGGCCAATGCCAAAAGCCAGAGTGAGTTCGTTTCGGACGCCATTCGCTTTTACATAGGGTACCTACAGCAGGGTAAGAACGTGGATTATCTGGCGCCCATCATCGCCCAGGCCATCAAGGAAGAAATCCGCAGTACCGAAAAGAACATCTCCCAGATCTTGTTCAAACTGGCCGTGGAAGCAGCCATGCTCGCCGAACTTCAGGCCTCCCAGATTCGGGTGCCGCAAGATCAGATGGAGCAGCTCAGACGGATGTGTTCCCGGATCGTTGCCGAAAATAACGGCATCATTACCCTTGAAAAAGCCATCAAGCATCAGCAGGGATAAGAGGATGCCCAATGCCGAAAATCATCGTAACAAGCGCCTACCGCAAGGGCGGCGGGGCAGGCAAAAAAGGCGGTGCCGGAGGACTTCTCAAATACATGGGAACCCGTGAGGGAGTTGAAAAACTCCCTCTTTCCCAGGCGAATCTCCCCGCTACGAAGCGGCAGAAGAGCCTCGTTGAAGCGATCATAAAGAGAATTCCTGATGCCATCCAGTACCCGGAATATCAGGAATTCCTCGAAGCAGGAACCAAGGGAGCCGTCAACGATTTTCTCAACGCAGTCATCCAGCAAAACGAAGATGCTGAGAAAATTGGTAAGCTGGTAACCTACATGGCTGAGCGTCCCGGTGTGGTAAAGTTAGGAAAACATGGCCTGTTTTCGCAGACGGATGACCCCATTGATCTGGACAAAGCTGCCGTGGAAGTAGCCAACCATGAGGGCTATATCTGGACGCATATCGTGAGCCTTCACCGAGAGGATGCGGAGCGGCTGGGCTATAACAATGCAGAAAGTTGGAAGTCTCTCGTTAGAAGAAATGTCACCACCATTGCGGAAGCCCACAGGATTCCTCTCTCCGATCTTCAATGGTACGCCGCCTTTCATGACACCGGGCATCACCCCCATATCCATCTGATGGTCTATTCCAAAGGCCAGGAAGGCTACCTTTCCAAGCAGAGTATCGACAGCCTGCGAAGCACCTTTGGCAACGATATTTTCCAGCAGGAGCAGTACCATCTGTTCCAGTTACAGACAGGTTTGCGGAGGGATATCAAGGAACAATCTGAACAGAAAATCCGGGATCTGATTGCTCAGGCAGAAAATACTTCCCACCCCCACGAGCAGCTCCAGTTGCTGTTCGTAAAGCTGAGAAAGCAGCTGGATCAGCACAAAGGAAAGAAAATCTATGGGTATCTACCGAAACAGATCAAGACAACCGTCAATGATATCGTTGAACATCTTTCCGCCGAGCCTGCTATCGAGGAACTCTATAAAGAATGGAACAAGGTTAACCGCGAAAAGCTGTCCCTGTATTATGAGAACAAAGATCCCACTGTTCCCTTAGTGGACAACAAGGAATTCCGCAGCATTAAGAACATGATTATTAAGGCTGTGATGGAACTGCCGCCGGATGTGGAGATCGAACACTCCGAAGTAACTACTGAAGAAAATGACCAGGGAACCATCCGCCCTCTCCCCCGGTTCTACAAGGAAGAACTGACACTGAAAATTCCAACCGCACCAGATATTCCCCCGGTTGTCATTCACCACAAGGAGCCTGTTCCAGACAATACGGTTGCAGTAGCCAAAGGAATCATTGGGGCATTGGCAAGGCTGATTGGTGACAAGTACATGGCCCATCAGCAGGCTTTGCAGGGGCAGATTGATCACAGACTGAAACAACAAATTTACGAAAAGAAGCTGGTCATGGGGCTCAAAATCGAAAGCACCCAGAAGGCCAGCTACCAATCGGAGGAAGAGTATGAACAGTCAATGTAAAAGGACAAAGATTGTTGGATTTGGTGAATAGCTATCCTGCCCCTTCTGTGGTAGTGTTGTGAGCTACAAAAGGAGGTGCTTTGAATGGCTAAGAAACGAGCAAACGGCGAGGGCAACATCCGAAAACGGAAGGACGGCCGCTGGGAAGGACGGTTCACTGCTGGACATGACCCCGCTACCGGAAAGCAAATCATAAAGAATGTGTTGGGCAAGACCCAGGCAGAAGTCAAAGAAAAGCTGAAGAAAGCGCTGGTGGAGGCCGGGCAGGTAGACTTCGCCAAAAGCGGAAAATACACCGTAGGGACATGGATGGACGAGTGGTTCGAGAACGTGGCGAAGATCAAGGTTCGGCCATCGAGCCACCAGACCTACAAAGGCTACATCGACAACCACATTAAACCAAACATCGGAAATATCCCACTAGAGAAACTGACCACCATGGATTTGCAGAAGTTCTACCGCAAGCTTTTGACCAAAGGCAGAGTGGAAAGAATCGAGTCCAAAGAGCAGCCGAAAGGCCTGTCAGCAAAGACCGTCCGGAATATCAACCAAGTGATTTCCTCAGCTATGGATCTGGCGGTAGCACAGAAAATCATCCCCATCAACCCTACCAATGCCTGCGAGCTTCCGAAGGTGGAGCACAAGGAAATGCAGACCATTCAGGCGGAGCAGTTGCAGGCATTTCTCGAAGAAGCCAGGGTATCCGGTGTCTATGAAATGTACTACATCGAACTGGCAACTGGACTTCGAAGAGGTGAACTACTGGGTCTCAAATGGCAGGATATCGACTGGAAGAACGGCATCATCAAGGTACGGCGGCAGGTGGCGAGAGTGGACGGTCAGATCGTGGAAGCACCGCTGAAAACCAAGAACTCCTACCGGGCAGTCAGCATCTCGCCCCAGGCAATTGAAGTTCTGCGGGAGCAGAAACGAAAGACCAATGATACCTATGTGTTTCCCTCTCCCAACGGCGGTCCCATCTCCCCGGACAGCGTGAATAATATGCTAAAGCGGGTACTGAAGCGGGCTGGCATCCCGAAGGTTCGGTTCCATGACCTCCGCCACACCTTCGCAACCATTGCCCTGCAAAATGGTGTGGATATCAAGACAGTCAGCGGTATGCTGGGCCACTTCTCGGCAGGCTTCACCCTGGATACTTATGCCCATGTCACCACCTCGGCGCAAAAAGAAGCAGCTCAGACTATGGGAAATGTGCTGAGCATGTAAGAATCGGCTTCGTAGCCGATAAAAAAGCCGTGAACGACCAATGCATCGTTCACGGCTTCATTGTCAAATAATAGTCCCTATTTATTCGTTTGCGGAAGTGTCTACCACCACAGTTGTTTCTGCAGCAGTCTCAACAGATGGCATCTCCTCGGCTTCCTCCACGATAGCAGGCTCTTCCACAGGCTTATCATCGATGATCTTCTTAACAGTATCCTTCAGGTACTTTGCACCCTCAGTCAGGGCCTTCAGCGCTGCGCCGCTGGCAATCAGGGCTACACCGCCCAGTGCAAGACAGGTGACTCCGGCAACCTTGACGGTCTTTTTCAGAATGTTGGTGTCCTTATTCATATTCCTATTCTCCTTTTATTACAGCATGGGCGCAAAGACCTTCAGCACAGCACGAAGAAACCGCTGAGGCAGCGTCCATTTGATTTTGTTTTCATCGATTCGGATGCACTTTTCCAGCGTATCCGAGAAATCATTTTTGATATCTTTCAGACATTCGCATCGGTACATCCATACACCGTTTTCAAAGTGATGGACAAGGCTGCGGTAATCCAGATTGATAGTGCCGACCATACCGTATTCATCGTCGGCAAGGTACACCTTAGCGTGGACGAAACCCGGCTCGTACTCGTAAACTTCCACGCCTGCACGGATCAGACGGTGGTAATAGCTTCGGGCCATTTCCAGAATAATCTTCTTGTCGGGAATATGGGGCAGGATCAGCTTCACCGTCACGCCCCGTAATGCAGTGTCCTCGATTGCCTGACACAGTTCGTTATCGATAATCAGGTAAGGGGACATGATGTATACATACCGGTCTGCCTGATTCAGCATATTCTGGATAACGCTCTTACCAACCCGGCGGTTGTAGATCGGTGCAGGACCGTCACCGAAGGGCACCAAATAACCTGCTTCCGGGACGGAATATTCCGGGAAATAATCGTGCTTCTGCTCCGGCTTTTTGCGGACGTTGATGCCGTAATCGATTAGGAACAGATTGGTCAGCTCTTTGACGGCATCTCCCTCCAGACGGAGGCCAACGTCCTTCCAATGACCGAACCTGACCACCTCGTTGATGTACTCGTCCGCGATATTCACGCCGCCGGTATAACCGATCTTACCGTCAATAACGGTAATCTTCCGGTGGGAGCGGTTGTTGAATTCAGAATCCGCATTTCCCTTCAGCGCAGAGAAGGGTGTGGCATCGATGCCGAAGCCGCGCAGCGTTTTGAAATAGTCACCGGGCAGCGTCATCATACAGCCGATATCGTCATAGACCACCTTGACCTCTACTCCGGCAGCGGCTTTTTCCTTCAGAATTTCCAGAATGGAATTCCAGAAGTGGCCTTCTTCAATGATGAAATACTCCATAAAAATGAAGTGCTCGGCGCTGCGCAGATCCTCCAGCAAGCGGGCAAACATGGATTCGCCCAAAGAGAAGTATTCCTGCTTTGTATCGGAGTACAGGTGCGTTTCTGCAATATTGCAAAGCATCTTTGCCTGGTTATGTGCTTCCAGAGATTCCTCAGCCAGTCCGGCGAAAAGCCGCAGATCATCCGGCTTATGGCCGACGGCTTTCATGGCATTCATTCGCTTGATGAACCGCTTCTGCAGCTTGCGGTCATAGAACAGGAAATACATCATAAAGCCTGCCACCGGGATCAGCAGCACCACCATAAGCCAGGGCACTTTATAGTCCGGGTTGTCGTCGGATGCGATGATCTTGATGACTACCGCAATTTCTGTTGCCCAAACCAGCAGATAGAAGTAGGGGATGTAGTAGCTGCAGACCATCACCGCCGCGATCACTGCCACGGTTTCCAGAACCGCAAATAAAATTGCCAGAATAAAGCGGACAGGAATGTAATTCACTTCCTTGTCAACCGGTCTTCCGTCAACTTCATAGTGAAGCATCTTTTTCATACGCAAAGCTCCTTCCTGCGTCTGATTCCATGTAGAATCATTCCCAAAGCACCCAAAATCACCAAAATGCAGACAGCCGCACCGGACAAGCTGTTCAGCAAAAGAGCGTCCGTCGTGCCATCGCCGAATACATTCAGCATGGTGATCTGCAAAGAATACAGCGACATCATTGACGCAGTCAGACTGATGTTCCGAGCGGCACCGTGAATTGGGTTGCCGTTCTTTTCACTTCTGACTACCCGGATGATTGCTGTAGTAAGGCGATAGAAAGTGTAAGTTGCAACGGCGTACACCATAATCTCCGGATAACTGCTTCTCTGTCCATCCCGGATCATTTGAATTACCATTCCGGACATGGCGATATTCAGCAGAAACATCAGACTGCCGCAGAGGGAGAATCCTTTCCAGCCAAGAACCTGTTGTTCTTTCTGATCATCCAATACTGCCTGCTTTTTTTCGTATCGCACCAGCATAAGACGGATCAAGCTCAGAATCAGATAGTAGATGCCGTTGGATATCAGCCATACTGAATGATAGAGAATTCCGGAAATCAGGTGATATCCGCTGTAAATCACATTGATGGCAACACTGACAATCATCGTCCGGCTAATATGGAAGATACCGATTTCCTTGACCTTTCCATATGCTCCAATGCCTTTGCGCACCAGCGGGATACAGTTTGCAACGATTACGACCAACGCATAAAAAGCAAGTACATAGCTTGCATAGATTACCGGATGATCTGTAAGACCATAATAGGAAAGGCCAATCAGCAAGCCAAAGCCTGCAATGGGTATCAAAACAGATAAAACCTTTCCCGGATAAAGCAGTTTCCTACCAAACTCTTTCCAGCGCTCCATTCATGTCACCTCTTGCCAAAAGCCCGTGAGAGGATCGCACTCCCACGGGCTGGATATGGATTCATCAGTATCAGCGGTTAACCTTGCCTGCGTTCTTGGATGCTTCCAGGCTTGCATCAATCATAGCCTGCTGGTCAGCGGCACGCTTCTCGGCATCTGCCTTCATCTGTTCCTGACGGGCCTGCTGATCAGCAGCGATGCGGGCCTTGGCATCCTCCACGGACTCGCCTTCCTTTGCCATGAAGGTATTTACGAAAGCATTTTCGACTTTCTTGTAAGCACCGACAACAGCCTCACCGATCTTGCCGGTCTTCAGGTTACCTTCTTCATCCAGCATGACGCCGGACATCTTATCGACAATGCCGGTGAAGCCTTCCACAACGCCGCCTTCGATCTTCTTGTAGCCCTCGACAACGCCGTCTTCAATCTTCTGATAACCTTCGGTAACGCCCTCTGCGATTTTGTCCATGTGGTCTGCAAACTTAGCCATAACGATAATCTCCTTTAATTTGTTTCATTTGATGGTTTGATTTTACATTGGAATTACTTCTGAATTGATAAGGATTTGTTTGAGAAATATTAATCTTTACACCAGGCTGGTTTTCTTCAGAATTGCATTGCTGACAGCACCAAGGCCAAGACTAAACAGTACTGCACCTGCACCGCAGAGGATCACATTCATGATGGTGGAATCCAGAGGTGTAAGCATGGGAATCATCATAAACAGGAGCATACTGCTCATCAGAGAGCCCACCAGGCTCAGCCACAGCTTCTGTTTTGCGATGACGCTCCACAGCAGGTACAGGGGAACTACCGCACCGATCAGAAGTATTTTTGAAATCATGCACATGATAAGACCGCTAATGCCTGCAGCTCCCAGTTCAAAGGACAGACCGGAAATAGCGCCGCCAAGCATGGTGCCGATGAAGAAAGCTAGGATCATCAATGCACCGCCCACAAAGCAGGCCAGGGTTTTGGAAATTACATAGTCCGTCTTTCTTGCCCGGACGGTGAACAGGTTCTTGGCGTAGCCGCTGCGGAAATCCGCAGCTACGAAGCAGCCCACCAGCACAGCTGCAAAGAAGTACAGCAGATTGATGTTGCACATGGTAGTCATGTCCATAGCCATGGGATTATAGTCGGCGCTGTTAACCGCAATGATCTGCCAGGTGCTGTCAAAACCTTCTATGACAGTCTCCACACCGGTCTGGGGATTGACGGAAACGCTGCCGTCCATCATGGTAGTCATCACCAGAATCAGAATGGGAATCACAAGGCAGGTGCCGACCATGATATAGAGAAGAGGCTGGGTAAACATCCGGCGGAAGTCCACATGCAGCATGGTTTTCATGCGCTTGCCGAAGGTGTTATGCTCGAACTTCATATTACCGTCCCTCCTTCATCAGATCGATGTAGTATTCTTCCAGACCAATTTTGGCAGTTTTGATCTCACTGATCAGGATACCGTTTTCATACAGATAACTCACAATTTCTTCAGGAGTCACCGAATCGTACACACGCAGATACTCGCTTTCATCTTCTTCCACGCGGAAATACTTACAAGAAAGCAGTGCCTTAGCACGATTGCGCTCCCTGGTCTGCAAGGCCACATAGGTACGGCAGCTTGCATCCAGCTCGGCAGCGGTCATTTCCCGAATCATTTTACCGCCCCGGACGATGCCGTAGTGGGTAGCGACCTTTTCCAGTTCACCCAGAACATGAGAAGAAATCACAACGGTGCAGTTCCGATTCTTTGTGATATCCGTTAAGATTTCCCGCATGATCCGCATACCGTCAACATCCAGACCGTTTATGGGCTCGTCCAGAATCAGCAGCTTGGGATCCCCCAGCAGAGCAAAGGCAATGCCGATGCGCTGCTTCATACCCAGGGAACAGTTCTTATATTTGTTTCCGGCTGCACCCTCCATGCGGACCAGCTTCAATGCTTTGCGCACTTCAGTTTCTGCATTCTTAATGCCAAGATTTGCTGCCTGAAGCAGCATGTTGTTCCAGACTGTATCATTGGGGAAGCAGCCAGGGGCTTCGATCAGGACACCCATCTTAGCACGCACATCCGCATCGGTATGGGGACGATCAAACAGCTTGATACTGCCGCTGTTTGCATGGATCAGGCCGCAGATCAGCTTTTCCGTGGTGGATTTGCCGGAGCCGTTCTCACCGATAAGGCCATAGATTGCACCCATGGGAACGGTCATATCAAGGCCGCAGAGAGCCTGCTTTTCTTTATAGCTTTTGGTCAAGCCTTTGATTTCAATTGCATTCATCTCGGCACCTCCTTAGTAAACATCGCAGGTATTCAGGACCCGGGTGCCTGCAACGGTGTAAATAACGGTCCAGGCTGCGGAGCATACCAGACACACCAGCACGGTCAGAATATTGCTGCTCAGGCAGGCATAGACAGAAGAACCGTACAGGAAAATGTTTAGAATGCTGCTGTTGCCCAAAATTGCAGCTGCACCAATGATCAGGATGCCGGTACCGAAAAAGAAAGAGGAAGCAATGGACACACCGAAGAACTTCCGGAAGATCACATTCAGGAAGGTATACAGGCTTGCCCAACCCAAGCTCATGATCAGCTTGCCAATCACAGCACAGACCAAGCTGCCGACGTTTACTGAAAAATCCAGACCTACCAGTGCACCGGCAGCTACACTACCAATCAGATAGGTAACGCACATACAGGCCATGGAGAAGGCACTGACCAGAGTTTTGGACATCATGTAGTCTTGCTTCAGGGCATGGGTGGTAAAGAGCTGCTTCACATAGCCACTGCGATAGTCGTTTCCGATGAAGATAGAGACCATGATACCGCCAAAGATGAACACCATATTCATGTTGGCGTATTCGCCGATCTGAGACACCACATACAGAGGTGTGTCAGCCGCAACGGCGTTCCAGACATTGGTGTAGAGCATAGCGCCCACTTCACCGGTCTGGGGATTGGTCATGCCGCCGGTACCCAGAATTAGGGCGGGGATCAGGGCAGCAATTGCCAGGAAAATGTAATACATGGGGGTATGGAACAGGCGGTAGAAGTCTACGCCCAGCATACCCTTCAGCCGCTTGCCGAAGCTGGGGGATTCAAATTTCAGTTCGTGTGTCATGATTTAACCCTCCTTCTGGCTCATCAGCTCGATGTAGTATTCTTCCAGGCCGATCTTGTTCTTGTGGATCTCGCTGACTACATGACCGTTTTTGATCAGGTGTTCCACGATGGATTCGGTATCCTCCACATCGTAGACCCGGAGATAATCTTCCTCCCGGCGAACATCCTGGAACTTCTGCTTGAGGACGGTTTTTGCACCATCCATATCTTTTGTCTTGAGAGAAACGAACACCCGGGCCCGGCCTTCCAGCTCCTTGGCGGTCATCTCCATGATCATCTTACCCTGGCGGATAATGCCGTAATGGGTGGCGATCTTTTCCAGTTCACCCAGCAGATGGGAGGAAATCAGAACCGTGCAGCCGTAATTCTTCGTGATGTCCACTAGGATCTCCCGCATGAGCCGCATACCGTCGGCATCCAGTCCATTGATGGGCTCGTCCAAAATCAGCAGAGCGGGATCTCCCAACAGCGCCATGGCGATGCCCACACGCTGCTTCATGCCCAAAGAGCACTTCTTAAATTTCAGCTGCGCGTTGTCCTCCATACGGACGATTTTCAGTACACGCTGGATCTCTTCGTCAGGTTTTTCCAGATTCAGATTGATGGCCTGCATCCGAAGATTGTGGTACACGGAAGAACCGGGGAAACAGCCTGCGTTCTCAATCAAAGCGCCCACCCGGACTCTGACACCGGGATCGGTATAGTTCTTTCCAAACAGCTTGATTTCACCGCCATCGGGAACCAGATGGCCGCAGATCAGCTTTTCTGTGGTAGACTTACCGGAGCCGTTCTCGCCGATGAAGCCATAGATGGCTCCCACCGGAACGGTCATATTCAGACCATCCAGCGCATACAGCCCCCGGAAGCTTTTTGACAGGTTTCGGATTTCAATTGCATTCATTGTCTTCGCTCCTTTTATTTCAGAAGTTCATCTGTCAGTTGCAGAATTTCCGGCGCGATCCGCTGCCGTTCCTTCTGGGTTACCTTATTGTAGATGGGATAAGCAGCGCCGACACCAAACATCCCGATCATCCCAATCACAATACCGGGAACAAACAGCAGACCGCCCCATACCATGCAGCAGCACATTCCAACACCCAGAATCAATGCGCTGATAGTGCCGGTAACCAGGGATAAGGCTATTCCCTTTTTGGTGCAGCTCTCATCCAGACGGTGCAGTTTCTCCATAGGGGATTCCACCTTGGGCATGTATTTCTCCCGAATCTTTTTTACCTCATCATGCTGAGGGGCGGAATAAGAG
This sequence comes from Oscillospiraceae bacterium, assembly GCA_017620525.1. GTDB lineage: Bacteria > Bacillota > Clostridia > Oscillospirales > Oscillospiraceae > Faecousia. The sequence goes on from JAGAUY010000059.1 coordinate 41,507, forward strand.
TAGCTAAAGGAATTCTCGTTACTGAGCATATTTCCGTTCACCATTTTTCTGATCTCCTTACAGATTTCTCATTCTAATGGTGATATTCTACACGCTGCTTATTTGCTTCTTTTTAAAGTAATGTTTGAAAAATGTTAATTCGATGACCGTTAGTCAATCAGTTTCTTATATTATATATTTTTGCCGACCGCAAGTCAACGAAAATTAATAATGAATACCATTTGACATTGGGATATTACAAAGAATATAATACAAATATCTGTTGAGAAGGATGAGGAAGCGAATATGACAAACAGACAACAGCAGGCTCTGGCTACTCGAAAAAAACTGTTGGATACAGCAGAGCGTATGATGAAAGAGCATAAAACATTTGATGTATCTGTCGATGAAATCGTTGCCGAATGCGGTGTTGCCAAAGGTACTTTTTATCATTATTTTAAAACCAAGGATACCTTTCTTGCAGAGATCACCCACAATTCCTATGCGCAGATGAAACGACGATTTCAGGAAACCGACAGTGTAACATCTTATATCGCGAGACTCAGAATGTTTCTGATGGATTGGTATAAACAGGCAGCAGAATTAGGCTTGCCTTTTCCCGTCAAGGCGATGGATCTCATTCAGCATGCTGATGCGGGGAAAAGGAACGGAACAGAAAAAGGCATGGAAATCATTCTGGAATGCTTAAATGGTGCTGTTTCCTGCGGCGAACTTCTCCCAGGTGTGCCAGTGGAAGATCTGGCACTTACTATCATTTTCACCATGCACGGTTCCATTCTTCATCTTCAAAAATACGATGCAAATTTTGACATCCTGAAATGGGCTGACGTCCTTTCCAGAAGAATTTTAGATGCACTTCTGAGATCTTGGCTCACTTCATTTCAAGCAGATTAACGCATTGCGGGGGTTTCCACAACAACATAGATGCCTATCGCTAGACAATATCTAACAAAACGAAACAAACAAGTAAAACCTCTCCCGGTGCCGATGATCGGCATGGGAGAGGTTTTGAACATCGAGTGCAGCACCCGGAGGTCGTAGAAAAATTCTTTTCAAAAGTTTTGAAATATTCTCGGTTTTTCCGATTTAGTGGACATTGTATACTGAAAAATGCCGCCGTGTCCACTGTAAACTATCGTGATATGGGTCACGGTATGGGTCAGTAGGTTTGACCCATATTGTTTTCGCCTCAGAAAGTTAAGAAAACCGCCGTTTTCGTGATGAAAACGGCGGTTTTTGGTTGCGGAGGCAGGACTCGAACCTACGACCTCCGGGTTATGAGAGCGTCTTTTTTCGTTTTGTATCCTATTTTCTCCTGTTGAAACATACCGTTTCGTCTTGTTTTCTGGTGGTTTTCTTAACGAAACCTATCGTTTCCTGTTGGCCCCTGGTGGCTGCTGTGGCCCAAAATTGGCCCAAAATCTCAGGACAGCAAAAGGGCGGGCTTTCGCCCGCTCCTCGCTCACATATTCTCACCTGTGGCGGCGGCCACGCCGCAGTTGTAGGCATAGACGAACAGCGCATCCCGGTAAAGGTCGGCGGCAGTTCTGGATTCATTGCACCACACACCTTCGTTCTCCTGGATCACCTCGCGGATCGCGTCCATGAATCCAATGTTGCAGGCCACCGCGCCCAGCCATTCCTCCGGGCTGACCTGAAAGAAGACATCGTTCAGCCACATGATGGCCGCGGCCTTATCGGTTGCCACGTGATCCACGCGGGCGATCGGTTTGTTATTCCGCTCCATGACGCCCTCCTTATCCATAGATGTACAGCCGACTGACGTATTTGTAGATCAGCTCCAGCTGCTTCTCGTCGTGGATGTTCTTCAGCATCCGCTCGATCGCTGACTTGGTGGCGTTAGGGGAAACCGTTTCCTTGGTCTGATTGTTCTTGTCCATTTTATTACCTCCAGAATCTTGACAGGTTAGGGGAAGTTGCCCTATAATATAGGGGCTTCCCCTTGTGGGTTGTGTTAGGCTCTTTGCATCTCAGTCTTGGCGGGCTGATGCAAGGGGCTTTTCTTATGCCACAACGAAGCGGCGGGAAGTGGTGGTCTTGGTGAACTGCTCCCAGATCGTGGGGGCCGCAGCCTTCAGGGCCTTGCTGTCCAGGCGGCTGCTGGTGACGGGTTTCCAGGTGATCTTGAAGCTGGGGCCGTGGAGTTCATCGGCGCCGGTGGCGGTCATGTGGGCCTTCAGCTCGTCCTCCAGGGCGGAGATCTCACCGGCCAGCTCGTCGGCCAGGCGCTTCAGTTCCCGCAGTTCGTTAACCTTGGATTCCATTTCGATCATGCTCATTGTGTTTACCTCCGATAGTAAAGATTTGATTGCTGCCTCTGTTGTAGTCATTGTTGCGGGGGTGACTTACCGGGCGGCTCCCTCTGTTGTCCCCTCTCTTTGTATCTATATCTTACCATATATTGCGCAATATATCAATATGGGATATTGCACAATATATTGCGTAATATTTCGTGCATCTTATGTATTGCGCAATATTGATTTATGTGCTATAATGATGCTACGGTGGAAAAGGTGACGCGGTATTTCGGCCACCCCCACAATCTGAGCAAAAGGGAGGCCGTGCAAATGGCAGGCAATTCTGAATACAGGAACAAGTGGATCGCTGAAAAGCTGGATCGGGTGAATCTTACAATGCCCAAAGGCCAGAAAGACGTGGCGAAGGCCCACGCCGAGAGCCGCGGGGAAAGCCTGAACGCCTTTATCAACCGCGCGATCCTGGAGACCATGGAGCGGGACAACACCCCCGCCACAAGCGAATAAACGACGATCGGGGAGCTGCCCACAGCGGGCGGCCCCCGAATTTTTCTTGTGGGGATTTTTCTCCACGGAAAAGAGGGCCGCGACTAATCCAGAGGAAAGCAAAACTTTTTCGACACCCCCGCGCCCTGGGCCGCCGCCGGTCGCACGATCAGCCCCTGGCAGTCCCCGCCACAAGCCCCTGGGCGGCCTTCCAGCGGGTCGACCGTGGCTATATGTCCCAGCATCTGAAGCAAAGAAAGCCAGGCGCCGGTGGGCGGGGTTGCCCTGTTGTCCGGTGCCTGGCTCCATTGTTTAGTTGTTCCGCTGGTCGTGATCTGGTCGGCCGAAGTCGCCGTGTTTTCCCCTGTCTTCCACGCCAGATCCCGAAGCATTACCAGGCGATCCCGTTGACGCCGAACAATCTGATCGCCATCTCCTCCATGATTTCCTTGCACCACCTGGCCGGGCTATTCCTCCCGCAGTTCATGGCGTCGGCTATATCCTCATAGGTTTCTCCCTGGATGTAGCGCCTGGTGAACGCCTCGACCTTGTAGCCATAGCCTCCAGCGTCCGCCGCCACCTGGGCGGCCTTCAGGGCCAGGTCGATCTTCTCGATCACGTCCGCCGTGCTGCCTCTACTGCACCGCAGGTTCTCCAGGATCGCGCACGGGTCACAGACGCACGATCGCGGACTGTCCGACGCTGGGTGGCGGGCGCACTCTTGCAGCAGCCGGTACTTCTCCAGCAACTTCACGGTCAGGGGCAGGCCCTGGACGCGCCGATCATTCGCAGCCCCTGGGAGCATAACGCCCTCGCCTTCTCTGTCCAATCACCCCGCCACCTCTCGCAGGTCATAGGTGACACGCACGGCCCGGCCCCTGTTGTCCCGCCGTCTGTGATCCGTATAGACCACTCTGGACACGGGCAGCAGATCGCCCAGATCCGCCGGTCTGATCGCCTGAAGGCCGGAATCCTCGACCTCTTGGCGGCTGAAGGTCTGGACGCCCTCAACGTAGTAACCGGCGTGTACGGTGCCGTCGGCGTATTCGTGGAACTCCCGAACCAGCACAGGATCGTCCCACCAGGTGCGCCCGTTGCTGATCTTCCAGATACCCATAACCTTGTCCGCCGCATAGTAGCCGGTAACCACCTCCGGGCTGCTGTGTTCCTTGCTGCTCTGTTTTGCCCGCTCCTCCAGCTTATCCAGCCAGGTGCGGATTCTTGCGTCAATCATTTTGTTGCCCTCCTAACTCGCTATCCTTCCGCCACCACGATAGAATTGTCTCGTAATGGCTATGGGGTTTCGCATCTTTCTTGATTATGAAATCAGCCAGTTTGTCCACATAGTGGTCAAACACTTCCAGCCCTAGCCTGTCCAGAAGGTCGGATATTTGCGCGTCAGACAGAAAAACCACACCCTGGCCCAGTTTTCCATGCATTATTTTCAGCTTTTTCTCTGCCGCTGCCGCCGCAATATCCTCCGGTGTAGAGAACTCTGTGGAATAGTCTTCCCCATCCTGGAATCCACCGGCTTCAGCTTCGGCTCTGTTCCCTTCTTTTCTATTCCTTTCTGCTCCCTTCCCTTCACTTGGGATTCCATTCGGATTCCGCCTGGATTCCATATATTGCAGCTTATGCTCCAGCAGCGATACAGCACCTTCGGCGGGGTGATCCGTATAGGAACGGTTTTCCTTGATGTAGATCCCGGCGGCCAGTTCTGGGTATTGCGGCATCTTCGCCCGGTCATTTTTCAGGCTGTTCGCCATTCTCCAATGCTTGATAACGACCACGCCGTTCGCAAAGGCCAAC
>JAGAUY010000060.1 GCA_017620525.1 Oscillospiraceae bacterium
CCGCTTCCTATGGCCTGACCGACACCATGGGCCGTATGCACGGCGATGCTCAGTTCGCAGGTTCCTCCTCCGTCCCCGCCCACGTTGAGATGATGGGCTTCCTGGGCGCAGGCAACAACCCCATGGTCGGCATGACCGTCTCCGTGGCTGTCGCTGTTGAGGAATCCCTGAAGTAAGAGGGGTAAAAGCCTTACTTTAGAACTGAAAAAGTTCAAACCCCACTTTTCGCAAAAATAAAGCAAGGAAGCACATCCTACTCTCCAAAAGAGTCATGATGTGCTTCCTTTTTTGTGCTTTACAGAAGTTTTTATGGGGAAAACAACGATTATCCGGCGCTCAGTCCGGATCCGACCGGACCCTCTGACCAATGCAGGCTCTGTGCAGGTTAAAAAAACTCATTGCCTATACTAAGAAGATGGAGTTGAATATTGCCGCAAAATGTTGTATAGTTATGTTTATGTTAGGAAACAAAATTCCTAATAGAAAAAGGAGGTAGAACTATGATAACATTTGTACTGTGTATTGCGTTCCTCGTGATCGGTTACCTGACTTACGGCAAGTATGTAGCCAAGGTATTCGGCCCCGATGACCGCCAGACACCCGCCTATGCCCTGGAAGACGGTGTCGACTATGTTCCCATGCCCACCTGGAAGGTTTTCCTGATTCAGCTTCTGAACATTGCCGGTACCGGCCCTATCTTCGGTGCTCTGGGCGGCGCTCTGTTTGGACCTGTTGCCTATCTGTGGATTATCTTCGGTTGTGTTTTCGCCGGTGCTGTGCATGACTATATGTGCGGCATGCTGTCCATGCGTCATGAGGGTGCATCCATTTCCGAGCTGACCGGTAAGTATCTGGGCAAAGGCATGCTGCAGGTTATGCGCGTGTTCTCTGTCATCCTGCTGGTTATGTGCGGCGTCGTGTTCACCACCGGTCCCGCAGGCCTGCTGGCTCTGCTGACCCCCGAGACTCTGGATACCACATTCTGGATGTGGGTCGTTGTAATTTACTACATCATCGCCACCTTCGTTCCCATCGACAAGGTCATCGGCAAGCTGTATCCCCTGTTCGGCGCAGCCCTGATCATCATGGCTATCGGCGTTGGCGGTTCCATGATGTTCTCCGGAAACTACGAAATGCCCGAGCTGTGGAACAACTTTGGCAATATGCATCCCAATGGTACTCCCATCTGGTCTTTCATGTTTATTTCCATTGCATGCGGTGCGATCTCCGGTTTCCATGCTACCCAGTCCCCCATGATGGCCCGTTGCTGCAAGTCTGAGAAGCTGGGCCGCAAGGTGTTCTATGGCGCCATGATTGCCGAAGGCGTTATCGCCATGGTTTGGTGTGCAGCCGGCTGCACCGTCTATCCCGTCATCAAGGCCTCCCTGGCTGAAGGTGTTGCCATCGGTACTTCCACCGTCGTTTATGCAATCTGTGAGACCACCATGGGCAAACTTGGCGGCGCGCTGGCTCTGCTGGGTGTTATCGTCTGTCCCATCTCCTCCGGTGACACTGCTTACCGTTCCGCTCGTCTGACCATTGCCGACTGGTTCCACATTGACCAGGGCAACTGGATCAAGCGTCTGCTGCTGACCGTTCCTCTGCTGGGTGTCGGCACGATCATCTGCCACCTGGACTATGACATCGTTTGGCGCTACTTCTCCTGGTCCAACCAGACTCTGGCTATGATTGCTCTGTGGGCTGCATCTGTCTACCTGGCAAGAAAGCATAAGAATTACTGGCTCACCGCCGTTCCCGCAACCTTTATGTCCGCCGTTTCCGCCACTTACTTCATGGCTTCCGGCGAGTGCATGGGTCTGCTGTGGACTCCTATGGGCATCCCCATGAGTACTTACTATCCCATCGCTGTGGTGGTTGGCATCGTATTTGCAGGTGCTATGCTGGCACTGTTCCTGAAAAAGACCGCGAAATATAAGGCTATGTCTGCTCTGGAAGAGTAAACTATGTCCATACAAAAGCCGCCCTTACGGGCGGCTTTTTGCTGCGGTGACGTACTTCCCGGATGATTTATCCCGCCTCCGTTTCCGGAGGCGGGATTCTTTAATATTACGGTTACGTCATCGCACGGTACAGGAAAGTCACGACCTGGGCGCGGTTGCAGGGGATGTTCACGCCAAAGGTGGCGGCATCCAGACCGGTTGTGATGCCATTTTCCACCGCCCACAGGATGGCTGTGGAGTAAAACTGGCCGTTTTCCGCGTCGGTGAAGGGATTATCCGTGATGGCAGGTGCGGGGCTACCCGCGAAGCGCCACAGGAAGGTAACCACCTGACTGCGGGAACAGGGTTCATTGACGCCGAAGTTCGTCGGAGACAGGCCGGTAGTAATCCCCTCTTCCACCGCCCACAAGACGGCATCGGAATAGAACTGGCCCGCTTCCACATCCACGAAGGAATTGGCAGATGTAGTGGGTGTGGGACAGCCGGCGGCCCGCCACAGGAAGGTGACGAACTGGGCACGGGTGCAGTTTTCATCCACACCGAAGGTGGAGGGACTCAGACCGTTGGTAATGCCGTTCTCCACAGCCCACAGGACAGGTTCATAGTAATACTGGCCTTCCAGTACATCCTCGAAGGGATTCCTGCCCGCCTCCGCCACGATTCTGAAATAGGAGAAGCCGGTAGTGGAAAAGCTGACCGTTCCGGTTTCACTGTCATACTCAGCATCCAGGATCTCCATCGTGCCGTCGGCACGGATATGCTCCACATACACACCGTCGGCATTTGTCGGCAGTTCATAGGGGATGGTCACATAGACCGTGCCCTCGCCGAATTCCACTACATTGAAATCACCGGTCATGACAGCAAACTGGTAGACATTGCCTTCCAGTTCTGCTTCCTCCAGTTCTTCTTCGCTCAGCTTCCGGGCTGCAACTGTGATATCCTCACCGGACTGCTGAGCAATGGTGCACAGAGCCTCACGGTTGAACTCCAGATCTGCCGCCTGTCCATTCAGCACCACATGGGTGGTTGCGGTCTCATTCAGAACGGAATCCACCTGTTCTTTTGTCATGGTAACAGAGTAGTTGGAGTTTGCGGTCTGACCGCTGATCTCCAGCTCCAGTTCGGAGTCGAACCACAGGAATGGATTGGCTTCGTACACGCTGCTCTCTTCTTCCCGCTTTTCCCGGATGGCTGCATCCAACGTCTGCTCATCGACTTTGAAGGAACCTTCCACACCGTCAGGACTCAGCGTCAGCTTACTGCTGACGGATTTGTCCTCCACGGTGATCTCGTAGACGTATTCCCGTTCCATCTTGCCAAGGCTGTTCTCAACCCCCACCTTGACCTTGGTGGAACCGGGACCCTTCGCCTGGATAGAGACCTCGCCGGCTTCAATCTTAAGTTTCGTTCCATTCACCGTATCGAAGAAACCTTCAGTATCCGTTCCGGTGGTGATCAGGACCACATCGTTATAGATGGATTCGCCATCTCCCGTGCCGTCGTCTATGCTGATAACCAGCTTATGATCCGTCTCTCCCTGCTGCAGACTCAGGATGGTCTTGGATCCGCTGATCATGTAAGAAGGCAGACCGATGGATTCGCCAATGATCTCAATGGTAGTTCCGCCCAAACTGCCGGAGGGCAGTTCGATGCCCAGGAGCTCGCCGAACAGTTCTTCCAGGACAACATTGAATATCTTGTCCACTATATGCTCCCGCTCGGTGCGGTTAATCTGGTAGCTCCAGGGGATCTCGGTGGTACTTCCTTCCAGCGTCACCACGGAAACATCTGTCAGATAATAAGCGATATCCACGAATGCTCCCAGCTTGGTGAAGGCGATCAGTTCCAGGACGGAGTTGAACCAGATAGTGGTGGACAGTTCCATCTCCACATAGCCGCCGGGGGCCAGTTCATCAACGGTGCGGGTGAATGCCTCGCCGTAGCTGGCGCTTTCGATGGGAAGCCAGGCTTCCTTTTCACCCCAGCCGATGACCTTATACTGCTCAGAGCCGGTCAGGCCGAAGGAGAGGTTGTAAATGGATTTGTCCGAGACGTTTTCCAGACGGAATTTGACGGTGTATTCCTTGCCACGCTCGGCAATATCGTCTGCGATGATGGTCATATGCAGCGCGCTTCCGGCATAGACCCGCAGCGGAGCATTGGCTTCAAACACATGCTCCACTATTTCGCCATAAGGCATCGTCACGGCGCTGACACTGGCGCTCAGGAAGTATTCGCCCTCCTTGTCGCCCCGGACGTACCAGCAGATGCTTTCACTTTCATTGTGACCGATGGAGCCGATCTCCTGGCGCAGGCTCTGCTGTCCGGTGGTCATATCCGCCAGGGACAGGCCCTCCGGCAGATTCAGCTCCGCGCAGACCTGCTCCAGCGTATCCGTGCCGGAGTTGTTCATGACCACCAGCTCCACCTTGTACATTTCCTTCAGCCAGCGTGCTTCGCCGTAAATGATCAGCACGAACCGCTCACTGATGGGCATGATGAAGATCCGCATCCCGCCGCTTCCTTCGCCGTCATCGGGGGACTCGACCTGATGCCAGCCGCCGCCACCGGAGCCGACCACATCATCTTTGTCGTTCTTATAGACCACCAGCGGGAACTCATAGGTCTTTGGGCCTGCCACGAAGGTCAGGTTGGTGGAGAATTTGTAAACATGCTGGTTCTCCTCGGAATTGACATCAATGCCCGCATCCACGATCTCATCGTGGGTCATCTCAGACACGGTCAGGTCGCCGCTGATGATGCTGCCGGTATACAGGCCGATGGTATGCTCCGCAGTGCCGCCGGATGCGGTGAGACTGATGGTGCGCACTATGTAGCCATTGGCGCAAACACTGACGGTATACGTCCCGTTGGGAACAACGCAGGTAAGCACACCGCCGGAGGGAACGGTCCAGGTGTCAGAAGCCTCCTCCCCGGAGATCACTACCTGTGCACCGGAAACTGCCGCCAGAGATTCCGCATCGCAGATATTCAGCACCAGTTTGCTGTAGCCGCTGTTTTCTCCCCGGACATCCACCACCGTAATGTTCTGGGAAGCGGAGGCAGTATTGCCGCTGGCATCGGTAACCGTCAGAGTCACCGTATAAATTCCGGCAGCATTGTAGGCATGGGCAGTATCTTTGCCGGATGCTGCAGCGCCGTCGCCAAAGGACCAGGCATAGCTGATGATTCTGTCATTATCCCGGGAAGCCTGTGCCGTCAGGGAGATCGACTCGCCCAGCGCTGCATAGCTCAGCTGATCCGGGCCGATGACAGCGGTGGGAACCACCGCATCGGCGGACTGAAGCGTCACAGTGATGACCGGACTCTCGTTGCAGCGGTCATAGACATCCCAGATCACCAGCTTATAGTAATAGGTTTTCTCAGCGCCGGTAAAGGTGGGAGAATCAGTATAGCTTCTTGCGGAATCATCGACCGTACGCACATAACTGAATGAAGAGCCGTCTTCCGAACGATAGAGCACGAAGCTGCGCACCAGCTCCGTTCTGCCGCTATAGCTCCAATCCAGCCGGGCAGTCTTATGTCCGGCGCTTTCCGCGATGAGCACCGGAGGCAGCGGAGACGGAATGGCCGAAGCCTGATCGCTGTTGCAGTAGATCGCAGCCGTACCCAGAGGCGCATTGTTGGTGCCGATGGTGATATCCAGCCACTGCTCTTCGGTTCCGGCATAGTAAACGTTTTTCAGCCCTGTGCAGCCGTCGAAAGCATAGTCGCTGACAGCTGTGACCGTTGCAGGGATCGCGACGTCAAAGGCGGAAGTCAGGTTGCAGAATGCCCGATAAGGGATCTTCACCGCACCTTCCGCGACGGTGATCCGGCTCAGATTATCACAGCCTTCAAACCACCGGCCGTCATAGGCTCCCGTACCGCCGCTGCTGGTTACACTGGCAGGAATAGTAACCTCTGTCAGACTATCACAATTTGCAAACGCATTGTAATGAATCGTTGTAACGCTGTCAGGAAGTGTTATTTCAGCCAGACCGATGCATCCGGCAAAGGCATAGTCGCTGATGACCGCTACCGTATCCGGAATGTTTATCTCGAAATCAGCAGTTAAGTTCTCGAACGCCCGATGGGGAATTATGGTCGCACCTTCTGCGATGGTGATCTTCACCAGATTGTCGCAGCCTTCGAACCACCGGCCGTCATAGGCTCCCGTACCGCCGCTGCTGGTGATATTGGCAGGGATGGTTATCTCTGTCAGAGCATCGCAGTTATAGAACGCATGATAACGGATCGTCGCGACACTTTCCGGAATCTCAAAGCTTGTCAGACTGGTGCAATTCGCATACGCATTGTCATCGATGGTAGTCACGCCGCCGGGCAGAGACACCTTCGTTAAACCTGTACAGCCGGCAAAGGCATAAGAACCGATTTCCGTAATGCCATCAGGCAGTATGATGTCCTGCAGGCCCGTGCATCCTTCAAAAGCGCAGTTGCCGA
>JAGAUY010000061.1 GCA_017620525.1 Oscillospiraceae bacterium
GACGAACTAGGGGAACAATTAGTGATACCCGGAACCAGCCCGTTTACGGGCCGTAAGTAACAATCCTTGCGCAGTTGGCGGCCGTACTTACGCGTTTGACGCGTCTAGCGAGGATCAGAGGGCTATGCCCGTAAAATGACAACCACCGGCTGGGCCGGTGGATGTGTTTTTAGGTGGGGTCGTAGTTGACAATGATGCTTTGCTCTGTCAAAGAATCCACATTGTCCACTTCATTGCCGTATACATTCACCATGACCAGTTTGGAACAACCGGCCAGTGCGGCGATGGAAGTAATCTGGTTGTAGTCCATATAGACGTAGGACAGTTCCTGCATGTTCTTCAAAACATCAATGTTCGTCAGCGCATTATAGGATCCATCGATGGTTCGCAGCGCGCAGCCTTCGGACCATGCGGGAAGAGCGGTAATGGTGTTGTAGGAGAAGTCGAAGACTTCGAGGTTTACCAGGGTGGACAGTGCGCTGATGTCGGAGATGGTGTTGCTGGCGATGCTTAGTTCCGTCAGACCAGTGCAGTTTGCAAGGATGCTCACATCGCTCAGTGCATTGTTGGAGACACCGAGATGGGTCAGTGCAGGGAGGTTGTCCACAGCACCGAGATTGGTCAGTGCGTTATTGCCAGCTTCCAGCCAGGTGAGCTTGACACAGGCGGCAATGGAGGCGATGGAACTCAGAGAGTTGTAGGATACATCCAGCTTTTCCAGTTCCGTTAGGGTGTTCAGCGCCGTCAGACCGGTCAGAGCATTGTGCTGAAGATAAACTTCCCGCAGATGGATCATGGAGGAAAGAGGCTCCAGATTCCGGATGGTATTGCTGCTCAGATCCAGATAGGTGATGTTCTGCGCGGTTTCCAGACCCGCCACAGTGGACAGTCCGCATTCTGCAAGGGTAAGGCTGGTCAGGGAAGGAAGACCTGCAATCACGCTCAGATCCTCGGAAGGGAACTTGCATTCGGTCAGGTTCAGTTCTTTCAGATGGGACAGGCCGGAAAGGAAACGCAGAGAATCAAAGGACTGGCCTTCGACAGTCAGCTTTTCCAGATAGCTCAGTCTTGTCAGATCATTGTAGGTGGTTGCACCGGCAGGAGCGGTGAACTCCGTAATGGTCCACAGGTCGCTGGTAAACAGAACCTGATCGGCTTCAGCGCCGAGGGTCTCGCGAATTGCCTGCTCCACGGAAAAGTCTTCAAACACAACCTCTTCCACAACGCCGCCGACGGTATAACCGACAACGGTCAGGGGACTGACCAGTCCGCTGTCGGCGACGGCTACAGCATAAATCGTGGTTTCGCCGATGTCCAGAGGAATGGGTTCGCAATAGGGTGCATCAGCAATGGAAGGGTATTCACCGTCGGTGGTGCAGTACAGCGTGCCGCGGTCTGCCTGAACATCAACAGAAATATACTCGTTGTAGAAGCCGGGTTCGGGGGAAGTTACTGGCGCCTGGGGGCGCAGCACATCCAGCTGAGACTTGATCTGCGGATCAGTGATGTTGTTAAGCATATTGACTGCATCCAGAAGCTTATCCTGCTCCACATAGGTTTTGCACAGTGCAATATAGAGATCAGCGGAACCGCCGTCTGCGATGGCATTGGACAGTGTATATTCCGCTTTCGTATAGTTGCCTTCTGCTTTGAACTGATTTGCAAGTTCAATGGCGACAATCTCGTCCTGACCGGAGTGTTTATATGCAAGATCATAGAACCAGCTGGAAATTTCAGGACTGCCGTGGGTGGAATGATAGCGCGCCTGCTTCAGCAGCATATCTCTGGTAAAATCGCGGTCGTAGACAAAGCAGTACCACACAACGCTGGCAATGATCAGCAGGACCAGCAGGATCGGTACGATTTTTCGAAGTGAATGTTTCATAAGGATGCTCCATTTCAAACATAAATCCATAGTGAATTATACGATGAATTACGAATAATGTCAAGTCTAAACAAAAAGTTACAAAAACAGGCTCCGCAGTATCCTGCGGAGCCGTTATCAGAGGGATTATTGTTTTGCCTGCTTCATGGACAGACTGATGCGGTGACGCTTTTCGTCCACTTCCAGCACAACGACGTTGACTACATCGCCGACCTTGACTGCTTCGCTGGGATGCTTCAGGCGGCGGTTGGCGACCTGAGAGATGTGGACGAGGCCATCCTGATGGACACCGATATCCACAAAAACACCGAAATCAATGACATTCCGGACGGTGCCTGTCAGCTCCATTCCGGGTTTCAGATCCTTCATTTCCATAACATCTTTGCGCAGGATGGGGGCAGGGAGCTCATCGCGGGGGTCTCGGCCCGGTTTGCTGAGTTCTTTGACGATGTCCAGCAGAGTCGGTTCGCCAACGCCGCAGTCTGCAGCCGCTTTTGCGGTGCCGTATGCGTTCAGTTTCTCGGGAAGATCCGAAAGATCGGTTCCCTTTCTGAGGCCGAGAAGCTCCAGCAGTTTTTTCGCGGCGGTATAGGATTCCGGATGAACACCGGTATTGTCCAGCAGTTCTTTGCTTTCGGGGACGCGCAGGAAACCTGCGGACTGCTCAAAAGCTTTTGGGCCCAGTTTGGGTACCTTTTTCAGCTGTGTGCGGCTGGTAAAGGGGCCGTTTTCTTCACGGTATACCACGATGTTTTTGGCTGTTGTGGCAGTCAGACCGGATACCTGCTGCAGCAGGCTGCGCGATGCAGTGTTTACATCGACACCAACGGCATTTACGCAGTCTTCCACAACGGCGCCCAGTGCCGAATCCAGTTCCTTCTGCGGACAATCGTGCTGATACTGTCCCACGCCGATGGCCTTGGGATCGATTTTGACCAGTTCTGCCAGGGGATCCTGGAGCCGGCGGGCGATGGATACAGCACTTCTCAGATTTACATCATAGTTGGGGAATTCCTCCGCTGCGAGAGGAGAAGCGGAATATACGGAAGCACCTGCTTCGCTGACGATCATGTAGCTGGCATCGGGGAAGGAACGCAGAAGTTCTACAGTCATGGCTTCCGTTTCGCGTGATGCGGTACCGTTGCCGATGGCGATGTGCTGGACATTGTGTTTGCGCATCAGACCGGAGAGTATCGAAATAGCTTCCTGCTTCTTTTTTTCGCTGAAAGTGGGATAGACCACAGAGGTGTCCAGTACCTTGCCGGTGGGGTCCACCACCGCCACCTTGCAGCCGTTGCGGTATCCGGGATCCAGTCCCATGGTGACAAAGCCCTTCACAGGAGGCTGCATCAGCAAAGGCTTCAGGTTCAGAGCGAAATTTCGGATGGCGCCCTTGTTTGCGCGGTCAACAAAGTCGGCCCGCAGTTCCCGCTGCAGGGAAGGGAGGATCAGACGGGCATAGGCATCCTCTGCGGCGGCCCGCACAAAGGAAGAGACATGTATGGTGGGTTTTAGGGCGGCTCGGCATACCAGAGCGGCGCCTTCGTTACCCGGCAGGGCAATAACAGGTTTCAGAATACCTTCCTTTTCGCCACGGTTGATGGCAAGAATCTGATGATCCAGCAGCCGGGACAGGGGCATATTGAAATCATAATACAGACGGTAGACGGTATCTTCCTCTGCGTTTTCCGCTTTGCAGTTCAATACTGCTTTTCTGCTCATTAATTCCCGGAGGGACTTGCGGATGGAAGCGTCATCGGACAGATCTTCTGCAATGATATCGGAAGCGCCGGCAAGAGCATCCTCAATGCTGCTGACACCCTTGTCTTCATCAACATAGTCCGCTGCCAGCATTGCAGGATCCTGTCCGTCCTGAGCAAAGATCGCGGCTGCCAGCGGTTCCAGCCCCTTCTCACGGGCAACACTGGCGCGTGTGCGGCGCTTCTGCTTGTAAGGGCGGTACAGATCTTCGACTTCGGTCATGGTTGCCGCGTTGTCGATGGCGGCAGAGAGTTCCGGGGTTAGTTTTCCCTGGTTTTCAATGGATTTCTTGACTTCATCACGACGGGTCTGAAGATTTCTTAGGTAATTCAGCCGGGATTCAAGGGCGCGCAGTGTGGTATCATCCATGGCGCCATGCATTTCTTTGCGGTATCGTGCAATAAACGGGATTGTATTTCCTTCGTCCATCAAACTGATGACGTTATCAACATATTCTTGCTTCTGTCCCAGTTCCTGAGCCAGAATTTCGGCAATTGTCAGCATAGGTTTTCTCCTTTGCATCTTACTTGATGCTTATCATATCACAAATGCCAAAAAAAGGAAAGTGGAAAATGATAAAAAACAGGAAAAAAAAGGAAGCTGCTTCAAACAGCTTCCTTTTTGCTTATTCTCCGAAACCTTCAGCCGCTCTTTTTATCATCTGGCGGATGGGCAGGTGATAGGGGCATCGCTCCTCACAGGCGCCACATTCGATGCAGGCAGAGGCTTTCACGCTGAGTGTAGCGTAGCGGTCTTTTGCCCAGCCTTGCAGACCATAGCGCTCCAGATAACCTTCGAAGAGGAATACGCTGGGAATTGCAATGCCCACGGTGCAGGGGGCACAGTAATTGCAGCGGCGGCAGAACTGTGTGCCAAGTGTTTTCCGGATCCGGTCCATTTGTTCCAGTTCCTGGGCTGTTAGGGGAGCGTCATTATTGACGGCGGCCAGATTGTCTTCCAGTTCTTTTGCTTCAGCCATGCCGGGGATCACCACAGACACATCGGGGTTGCTGCAGATGTACCGAAGAGCCAGCGAAGCATCTTCTATGGCGCCGCCGGCAAGAGGTTTCATGACAATGAAACCGACATTTTTCTGTGCACATCGGGCGATCAGTTCTTCACCCTGATTCTCAACAATGTTGTAGGGGAACATGATAGTCTCTACCCAGGACTGTTCCAGTGCTTTTTCAAAGACCTCCACGGAATGGGCGGTGAGGCCGATATGGCCGATCTTTCCGGCTTTCCTGGCTTCCAGCAAAGCTTCCAGCGCGCCGCCTTCGGCAATGACCTGATCAAGCTGGGCCACAGTGGGATTGTGAACCTGGTAGAGGTCGATATAGTCAGTCTTCAGGTTGGAAAGACTGATATCGATATCCTTTGCCATAGCATCCCGGGTGCGGGCCATGCTCTTGGTGGCCAGGATGAACTTGTCCCGGATGCCCTCCAGGGCATAGCCGAGATACTGTTCGCTGACGGTATATCCCCGGGCGGTATCAATATAGTTGATTCCGGCATCATAAAGCTGCGCAATCAGCGCTTTGGTTCCTTCGGCGTCGATTCTCTGAATGGGGATACCGCCAAATCCGAGCCTGGAGATGCGAAGACCGGTTTTACCCAGAATTCTGTATTCCATAGTGTTTGCCTCCATTTTTCCAGTTTACTGCCATTATACCTCCTGCGTCCGGGAAAAACAATAGCGTATTTTTTGCAGGTGCTGTATACTGAAAAAAGAAAAATGGAAATCGTGAAATATTCTGGACCTTCCGTGGATATTACAAGTGAAAAGCTTTTCAAGGAGAACAATCATATGTTGACAAACGAGCAATTTACCCGCTGCGTGAGCGCGTACATAGATACGGTATTCCGGCTTTCACTGAACTATATGAAAAACAGTGCGGATGCGGAAGATGTTACCCAGAATGTCTTTGAAAAACTGCTGAAAGAGCAAAAGACGTTTGAAAGTGATGATCACATCCGTTACTGGTTGATCCGGGTGACAATCAATGAGTGCAGAAAAATGCTTCGCTCAGTCTGGCGCAGGGCTGAGAATATTGAAGATTATGCCTCGAAACTTTCGTTCACCACACCGGAACACAGCGAACTGTTTTACGCGGTGATGGAACTGCCGCAGAAATACCGTGTCCCGATTTACCTCTATTATTACGAGGAGTATTCGACGGAGCAGATCGGTACCATGCTGAAGATCCCCCAGGCGACGGTATGCACCCAGCTCAAGCGAGGACGAGAGTTGCTCAGAAAAATTCTTCAGGAGGCGGACAGAGATGTTTGATTCCAAATTGTATAAAGAAACATTTTCCCGGGTCCGGGTCTCCGAAGAAATGCTTTCGGAGGTGCTGAATATGACCAAACAGAAAAAGAATACCGGTATTCGCGTGACAAGGATGCTGGTCATTGCGGCTGTGATCACCGCCATGCTGGCAACGACTGTTTTTGCCTATGTGGGCTTTACCCGCTATGAAAATCCCATGCAGATGCTGAGGACCTTCTTCGGCGACGGGAATCAGGAAAGCAGCGCAGGTCAGATCGTGCATGAAACATATTATGAGCTGGAATATGACCTGGTCCAGCCGACCATTGAACGTGTTCCGTTGGATGAAAAGACAGCCGAAGCGGATGTTGTTCCCTATGTGTCCGCTGTGGGAGAATCCGTTTCTTATGGGGAATATACATTGACCATTGAAGCCCATCTTTATGATTCTGCGACAGATTGTGGTGTGATTTACTATACCATTGAGAATCCCAATGGTATGAGTGGTTATGAACTGCAGTATGACGGGGAAGTGTGGTTTCCAGGCGGTGAACTGATCCTGCTGCAGGGCGCGGCGGAGAAGAGCTACATCATTGAAGCTGAAACCACTGCCACCAAACTCGCTGCAGCGTCTTACTACTGCGGCGCCGATGCAGAGGACTTTCTTATGGTCGGCTTCTATGGCGATGAAGATAATTCGCTGAGATTATCGCTTCAGGACGGCGGCGGAATGGATGCGATAACCTTCTTTGACGGCGACATTGCGGTGTCTCCCGTTGCCATGCGGATTACGCTGGAAGATATGGATTTTCTCCTGGAGAGAGAGGATGGGAGCTATTCTCCCGACAAGGAAAATCATATCAATTATCTTGCAATCCGGAACAAAGACGGTTCTGAGTATGTCCTCATGTGTGATGATCCCAGAGTGGACAACACCATGTATGCCCTGATCACCTATGACGGGAATGTTGCATCCTATGATTTTAACCGTCTGATCGATCTGGAACAGGTGGAAGCCGTCATCATCAATGACGTGGAATTTACAGATCTTCAGCAGATGACCCGGGAGCAGCGGAATGCGGAATTGGAAACGAATCCTGTGTATCCCGTCGCAACGGAACCGGCAAATCCCTGACCGACGCGCACCCGACCGGAATCCCCGGTCGGGTGCTTTACTTTCCGGGCCGATTCTGTTATAATCGCAACATAACGATTGATACGAGGTGCGCTATGGGAATGAACCGCCTCAAAGTGAATAACCCTATGATCGGCATCATTCTGAGCCTTGCGTGGCCCACCATGCTTGAGCAGCTGATGCAGACAGCGGTGCAGTATATTGATACCGCAATGGTTGGATCTCTCGGTACCCACGCTACTGCTGCGGTGGGCGCCACGACCACGGTCAACTGGCTGCTCAACAGCTCCATTTCAGCCCTGAGCATCGGTTTCCTCGCTTACATTGCCAAGGCGATCGGAGCGGGGGAGAAAGAGCGGGCAAAGAAGTCTGTGTCTCAGGCGGTGCTGACTGTGTTGGCGGTCGGCTTGTTTTTTACGGTGCTGACATTGTCTCTGAGCGGCATAATCCCGGTCTGGATGCGTGTGGATGACGGTATCCGAAAGCTGGCTTCTCAGTATTTCTTCATTCTCTATCTTCCCATGCTTCCCAGAACGGCTTCTATCATTTTCGGTACGGTTCTGCGCGCGGCAGGAGATACCAAATCACCCATGAAGATCGGCCTTGTTGTGAATGGCGTGAATGTGGTGCTGAACTATTTTCTGATTTATCCCACTCGTCAGATTCTGTTTTTTGGCAGACAGATCACTATGGTCGGTGCAGGATGGGGAGTTCTCGGTGCGGCAGCTGCCAGCGCTGTGGCTTTCACAGTGGGCGGCATCTGCATCACAGCGGTCCTCTGGCGCCATCCGCTGGTGTCACCCAGGGGGCAGAATCTCAGACCGGATATGGAGATCCTCCGTCCGTGCCTGAAGGTGGCATTTCCCAATATGCTTCAGCGGTTCGGAACATCTCTCGGTTACGTTGCCTTTGCTTCCATGATCAACAGTCTCGGTGAAATCTCCACGGCAGCTCATACCATTGCGAATACCGTTGAATCTGCTTTCTATATTCCGGGCTATGGTATGCAGACTGCGGCAGCGACTCTGGCAGGCAATGCCTACGGAGCGAAGGATGGCAGGCGGATGAAAGAACTCGCCCGGATGTTCATTCCGATCGAGATCCTGCTGATGATCGGTACCGGCGGCGCATTGTTTGTGACTGCGCCCTGGCTTGTGGATATTTTCTCCGACAGTCCGGAAGTCATTGCTCTCGGTACGACTGTTCTGCGTATGGTGGCGGTCTCGGAGCCTTTCTATGGTTTCTCTATCATCATTGAGGGCATGATGCAGGGTGTTGGCAAGACCAGATTGCCCTTTGTGTTCAATCTTTCCGGTATGTGGGGTGTGCGGATTGTGGGAACATTTGTCTGCACACAGATACTCTCGTTTGGTCTTGTTTCTGCATGGGCTTGTATGATCGCCCATAATATGCTGCTGTTTGCGCTGTTTATGGTCTGCTATATCCGCGGCAGTTGGAATCCGCTTCACAGGTATCAATAAAGAATCACCCGGTTGGATCATCCAACCGGGTGTGTTTATTCACAGGAAGAGCTGATTTTCTTTGTGTCCTCCCAGTGCGTTCTTCAGCCGCTCGACGAGGGAAGCGATATGTACCGGATTCAGATGCTTGGCGCCAACGGGACAGACTGAAGTGCAGCGCATACAGCAGATGCATTTTTCAGGATTGATCCGGTGGTCAGAGATCGCGCCGGCGGGGCATTCTTCATCACATATGCCGCATCCTACGCAGTTATCCCCGGTTAGAGGAACCATGGGTGCAACCTTATATTCTTTGTAGGGCCTGTTGCCGGGGAGAATCAGCGGGGAAACAGGAGCGTTCAGCCTGGCTGCGATGGCAGACGCGTAGTTTGTCAGGATCACAGTATCTTCGCCATCCGGTCTGCCTGCAGCAAATGAATGCATGATGGAGTGTTCCGCCAGTGCAGACACGGCTGCGATGCAAATAAAGCCGCGCTGTGTGAGAATGTCCTGCAGTTCAACCAGCGTATCCTCGAATGCCCGGTTTCCGTAAACACACAGAAGTACTGCCTTTGCGCCGTTGCCATGAAGCTGATTCAGCCGATTGGCGGCAAGATCGGGGACTCGACCGCCGAAGGAGGGGACAGCCGCAATGCAAATATCCTCTGATGTCAATTCGCTCTCGTGGATAGGGGTTGTAAGGTCAATTTCCTTCCATTGATCCGCGATTCCTGCAGCCAGAATGTCTGCGCATTTTTTGGTGCCTCCTGTGGGACTGAAGACGATCTGATGGTATGCCATAATATGGTCTCCTTTTTGTTTTTGTCCATTATACCGCAAAGGGCAGAAAAAAGCCACAAGATTTGACATCATATTGTTTCCCTGATAAAATATCAATAATGAAAGGGGTGTTCTGTATGCCGTTGTTTGTTGTTCGGAATGATATCACAAAAATGCACACTCACGCGATTGTCAACGCTGCCAATGAAACATTATTAGGTGGCGGCGGTGTGGATGGTGCGATCCATCGCGCCGCAGGTCCGGAATTGCTGGAAGAATGCCGCACGCTTGGCGGATGCAGGACAGGTGAAGCAAAGATCACCGCCGGATATCGGCTGAACAGCCGCTATGTGATCCATACGGTGGGACCTGTCTGGCATGGCGGCTATTTCGGCGAGGAGCGGCTGCTGGCCTCCTGCTACCGCAATTGCCTGAAACTCGCCGTGGAGCATCACTGTGAAACCATAGCTTTTCCGCTGATTTCCGCAGGCGCTTACCGCTATCCGAAGGATAAAGCGCTGCGCGTTGCGATGGATACCATTACGGATTTTCTGAATGACAACGAAATTATGGTATATCTGGTGGTATATGATAAGGATGTATTTCAGATCAGCAGCCGGGTGGTTTCAGAGCTGACATCCTATATTGATGACCATTATGTGGATGCACATACCAACCGCTCTCTTGAATCCCAGCGCTTTCCCCGGATGTATAGTGAGTCCGACTGTTCCAACAGGCCTCAGTCAACCTTCAGACCGGTTCATCAGCCCGTTTGCGCAGAGAAGACAATAGCTGCACCGCTGCCTGGATTCTCAACCGGCAGCCTGGATGATGTCCTTTCCACCATCGATGAAAGCTTCTCTGAGATGCTGCTTCGGAAGATCGATGAGAAGGGGATGAAAGATTCTCAGTGCTACAAGAAGGCGAACATCGACCGTAAGCTCTTTTCGAAGATCCGTTCGGACAAGTTCTACAAACCAAGCAAGCCCACAGTCCTGTCTTTTGCCATTGCTCTGGAACTTCCGCTGCATGAGACTAAGGATATGCTGCTGAAGGCAGGATTTGCGTTGTCCCATTCCAATAAGTTTGATATCATCATTGAGTATTTCATCACAAGAGGCAACTATAACATCCATGAGATCAATGAGGCGTTGTTTGCTTTTGATCAAAGCTTGCTTGGAGGTTGAGTATGATCTATACTGATCTGACAAAAAAGGCAATGAAGCTCAGTTTTGAGGCGCATAAGGATCAGCTTGATAAAAGCGGGATGCCTTATGTATACCACCCGTTCCATCTTGCCGAACAAATGCATGACGAATATACCACAGCAGTAGCGTTGCTTCACGATGTGGTTGAGGATACTGACTGGACATTGGAAGATCTCGAGAAGATGGGATTTCCGGCTGAAGTCATTGAGGCTGTTGGGTTGATGACGCATGCCCGAGGTGTGCCGTATATGGTTTATGTATCAGCAATCAGGGACAATCCCATTGCCCGAGCGGTTAAGCTGGCGGATCTGCGTCATAACAGTGATCTGAGCCGGTTGAATATTGTGGATGAACGGGCGTTGGCCAGGGCGGCAAAATATGCAGAAGCCATCCGCATTCTCGAAGAATAATTGTCGTATCCCCGGCAGCAGATCCGTTCGGGGGTTGTGATATAATTGTGTTATCAATGATAAAGGAGTGAATTGTATGTATGGAGCGATCATCGGCGATATCGTCGGTTCCAAGTATGAATTCGGTAATTTCAAAAGTAAAGAGTTTCCTTTCTTTCAGAAGGGCTGCGACTATACGGATGATACCATTATGACTGTGGCGGTTGCAAAGGCATTGCTGCGTAGCCGGGAAGAAGAGGTAAGCTTCAGGGAGGTTCTGGTAGAGGAAATGCAGCGCTTCGGCAGACGCTTTCCTCATCCCCAGGGTGCTTACGGCGGTAGATTTGCCGGTTGGCTCAGAGCCGAAGACCCAAAACCCTACAACAGTTACGGAAATGGATCCGCCATGCGTGTTTCTCCCTGCGGTTTGATCGCTGTATCTATGGAGGAAGCACTGGCGCTGGCGGAAGCCTCCGCTGTGGTGACCCACAACCATCCCGAGGGCATCAAGGGTGCGAAAGCAGCGGCTGCTGCGGTATTTATGGCTAGAAGCGGTGCAGCAAAAGAAGAGATCCGGGAGTACATCCAGGAAAACTTCTATCCGCTTGACAAAACCCTGGATGAGATCCGTCCTGCATATCGTTTTGATGAGAGCTGTCAGGGAACGGTTCCTCAGGCAATCATTGCGTTCCTGGAATCTGACAGCTTTGAAGATGCAATCCGGAATGCAGTGTCTCTGGGCGGAGACAGTGATACCATCGGCGCCATCACCGGCTCCATCGCATGGAGCTTTTACTGGGGCAGATGCTGGGATGCGCCGCTCCCGGATGATATGAAACGTATGCGCGAACAGGCGATGGCAATGCTTCCTGCGGAACTTCTGGATGTTGTCAGGGAATTTGAAGAGATCGCGGTGCACAGGTGGACAGCCTGGGTACGCATCGGTCTGGTCAAACCCATCAAAACCTGATTTGTCGCTTTCGCGGCGACCAAATGAACCGGGAATCCTCCTATAATACGGGTGTAAGAACAAACCGAACACCGGTATATAGGAGGATTTTATTATGAAGAAGAATTTGACTGAGATCGTATTTATCCTGGACCGCAGCGGCTCCATGGCTGGTCTGGAAGGTGACACCATTGGCGGATTCAACGCCATGATCGAAAAGCAGAAGCGTCAGGAAGGCGAGGCGTACATCTCCACGGTTTTGTTTGACAATGAATGCCAGGTGATCCACGACCGGGTGCGGCTGGAAAATGTCAAGCCTTTGACCGGGAATGAATACTATGTTCGCGGCTGTACTGCGCTTCTGGATGCCATCGGCGGTGCGGTCCATCATATTGGAAATATCCATAAGTACGCACGGGAGGAAGATATTCCGGAGCACACGCTGTTTGTCATTACCACTGACGGTATGGAGAATGCCAGTCGCCGATATGACAGCGACAAGGTTAAGGCAATGATCCAGAGGCAAAAGGAAAACTTTGGCTGGGAATTCCTGTTCCTGGGTGCCAATATTGACGCAGTCGAGACGGCCGGACGTTTTGGCATCGGTGCAGACCGTGCGGTAAATTACCATTCCGACAAGGCCGGCACCCGGCTGAACTATGATGTGGTCGGCGAAGCCATCTGTCAGGTTCGCTGCAGTGCGCCGCTGCAAGCTGACTGGAAGAAGCGCATCGACGAAGACTTCAAGAAGCGGAAATAATCATAACCACCGGCCGTGCCGGTGGTTTGCACCAGCCCCCTTAGGGCTTTTTTCCGGCTGAGTCTAAAGGCCCGTCGAAAGGTCTGCCAACCGCATTCCTTTCACGGGCTGCCCCTAAAGGGGCTTATTTCCACTCGCCCTCTTTTACTGGCTCACCCGTAAACGGGTCGACATACTCTTTTATTGACATTTGGTCGTCTGCGTAATCCTCTTGTAATTGATTACGGATATACTGCTCTATCGCCTTTCGGTTCTTTCCTACTGTGCTCAC
>JAGAUY010000001.1 GCA_017620525.1 Oscillospiraceae bacterium
GCACTCTCCCGTCCGCTCATACCACGCTCCCAGGCGGGCAAGCGTGGCGTTTTGCTCCGCCTCCGGCAGCAGTGCGTACTTCTTCCGGGCGCAGGAGCGCAGCATATTGTGATAGCGATACACACCGTCGGTACAGGTGATGAAAGCGTTTTGCGCCGTCAGGCTGTGAAGAAGCGCAGCCGCATCTCCGTCCGGCCAGAGATATGCCGCCGCCTCCACAGTGAAATCGTCCGGCACGCCCAGCCGTATCAAAAACGCCTGCTGACGCTGCGGCAGGGGGCGCAACAGCGTTTCGTCGATGAGTGGATAGATGCCGGCAGAGTCTTCCGGCCAGCGTCCCTGCTGCTGATAGGTTTTCAGATTCAGATACACCATGGAAAACCACCCCTCGGTGGTTTTCGCCAGGTGCGCTGCCGCGTCCTGTCCCAGATGCAGGCCGCTGCCGCGGGCGTAGGCACGAATTCCGGTTTCACTCAGCCGCAGATCATCCGTATTCATTTCCCACAGCCGCGCCCCCAGGCGCAGCCGGTCCGCTTGATCAAAAATCATGTTCCGGCTCAACAGCACCAGATGGATGCCATCCGGTAAGCGCTGTCCGAGAAACAGCAGCAGCGCCGTAAAGTCCGGATTCGGCAGAAAATGCAGATCGTCCAGTATGTAAAAAATCTCCTGCTTGCCTGCTTCAAGGGCGTCGCACAGAAGTTCCAGCATCACTTCCCGGGACTGAGGGGCTGTTGGAAAGCCCAGTTCTTTCATTTCCGTTTTCAGTTCCGGCCACGAGCGGAGATTACGGCAAAAGCCTTGCCAGAGGTCCGTCAGGGAGTCTGTGACGATGACCTGACGCAGAATGACAGCGTCCGGCATTTCCTTCCGGCAGCGCTCCGCCCACCAGTCCACCGCCCGGGTCTTACCATAGCCCATGGGAGCAACGATGGCCGTGATGGGATATTCGGTAATATGGGACAGTTGATCAGCCAGAGCACCGGAGATATAGGTTGTATTCAGCCTGACAGTCATTGCGAGGCACCTCGCTTATTGCAAGTTCGTTATTATCATACTGGAAACTATCTTGAATTGCAAGAAATTGAAAAGGAGTGCATATGGGATAAATGATACCAGGCGGTGCAGATTTATCGTGCTACCCAACTTATTCTTTATGGCTGTTTCTTATCTTTAGCGGTTCCGCTCAGCACGCCATAGACCTCTGCCAGCGCATGGACATACTTGGGAAACTGCTTCGCAGCTCGGTATCGTCTTCGGGCGGCAAGATCGGTCGCCGCATTATGCGGTAGACGGTCATCCAAAGCTGAAGCTTACTGCCTGGATAGGCCTTTTCCAGTTTCTTGATAGCACGGTCCTTTGCCTTTTCCACGGCAGACTCCTTCATCATGTGGTACATACCAATCTCTTTCAGCGGCGTCTTTTCAAATCCGAATATGCCGTAGCACTTGCCGAGGATGTCCCTGTCCTTCTTCGGCAGAGCGTCAAACAGTTCCCGGAGCAGCTCGACGCAGACCTTCCGGTATACGATCCGCTCTGCGGGAGCAGAGAGTTTCCCAGGCATCAGCCGCTCAAAGGGATCGCCGTCATAGTCCTCCGGTATAAGGTCATACACACCGAAAAAATGGGTGTTGTAGCGAACATACCGGCTGACCCGCAATTCAGGAATGTCCATTTCTTCTGCTATTTCATTGATGTCTTTCCAATCGGCATGATACAACTTTTGCGCCTGCCGGACGGCGGTCATCTCATCTTTGCTGAGAACCAAATTGCCAATATTCTGCTCTAACCAGCGCGTCATGCGCCCTTTCAGGTACGGATACAGATAAGTGGTCAGCATGGCCCGGCTCTCATCGTACTCTCTGCTCTGGATGCGGGTCAGAAATTCCAGCGCACCCTCGCCGCAAAGATCATCCAGGATCGTCTTCGTGTAAGCAGAGAACTCCTCTGGAAGGTCGCTGTCCATGTGCAGGCAGTTGAACTCACTGGCCGCTTCCTTGGCGATGCTCCGAATCAGACCAAGGTTCCTGCGGTACAGCTTGTCCAGAGCAGCCTCATCCCCGTCACAATACTGACGGATCAGTTCCTCGTTGGTCATGGAACCTCACCCGCCTTTGGCTTCGGTGGACGGCCCCTGGGTTTGGAGACTCTGGTGATCTGGCAGCGCTTATATATGCGTTCCGTAGTTATTTTCTCTGTAAAATCTTCAACAGAAACCTTGGGATCACGCAGGGCATCGTAGAGCAGGTCGCGCACATAGTCCTTAGCCTGTCTGGCATCCTCTTGGGAGATGGCACCTCTCTGCATATCCTTCGTGATGCGGGAAAAGGCGGTCAGCTTGGCTTTCACCTTCGGGATATCTCTGGAGAGTTCCTTCTGCACTTCCACCGTACCAAACTGCCGGCAGGTGTAGCCGGGAGCATGGGGACAGGCCCCTTCGCAGTACAGTGCGTGAACGCCGCTCTTCAACATGAAGTATTTTCCGCAGATGATGCAGCGGCGAATGTTATGACCGCTGTTCAGGGCC
>JAGAUY010000062.1 GCA_017620525.1 Oscillospiraceae bacterium
ATAATTTAATAAGCCAAACCGTTGAAGCGGAGATAACGGCAATGATGTCTCTACAGAGAGCCCGTGGTGCTGAGAGTCGGGCGAGAAACAAGTTGTCAAATGGACCGCTGAGGGCGCAGTCAAAGACTTCGGTCAAGTATTCTGCGACGTGTGGGCATACGTCAGTTGCCGGGGGTATGTTGGTATCCCGTCAAGTGCACGGCTGTCGTGGTCGTGAATCAAGGTGGCACCGCGGATAGTTTCTATTCGTCCTTTTTTGTTTCTGGTAGAGTAATGATTGTAGTATGCGGGCGAGCACATCCTTCCGAATGGGATCGTCCGCAAATAGAAAAAGGAGTGTGTTTATGGTTACATTTCTCATCGGCCTCGTGATCCTGTTCGTGGGCGCTGCCGTTTACGGCAAGTTCTGCGAAAAGGTCTTCGGCCCCGACGACCGGGAAACTCCCGCCTATTCCAAGCAGGACGGCGTGGACTACGTTCCCATGAAGGGCTGGAAGAACAGCCTCATCAACCTGCTGAACATCGCAGGTACCGGCCCCATCTTCGGACCCATTCAGGGCATCCTGTTTGGACCCATCGCTTTCATCACCATCCCCATCGGCAACGTCATCGGCGGCGCCATGCACGACTATTTCTCCGGCATGATCTGCCTGCGTGACGGCGGCACTCAGATGAGCTCCATGATCCGCAAGTACAGCAACAAGGGCATCTACAACGCATACAACGTGTTTATCTGCCTGCTGCTCCTGCTGGTCGGCGCCGTGTTTATCTACACCCCCGGCGACATCGCCGCCACCGGTGTCTTCGGCTTCGACGGCAAGCCCACTTCCGTTTCCACCTGGGTCATCTACGGCGCGATTTTTGCCTATTATCTGATCGCTACCGTGTTCCCCATCGACGCCATCATCGGCAAGATCTATCCCGTCTTCGGCGGCATCCTGATGTTCTCCGCCATCGGCGTGTTCATCGGCCTGTTTGCCAAGGGCTATCCCCTGGTTGAGCTGTGGGACAACTGGCAGGGCGTTATGTTCCAGACCTTCCAGACCACCGCTGACGGCACCGCTCCCTTCAGCTACGGCGAGTACTTCAAGACCGGCCACTTCCTGCCTGTGTTCTTTGTCACCGTGGCCTGCGGCATCCTGTCCGGCTTCCACTCCACGCAGACTGCTATCATCTCCCGTACCATGAAGAGCGAGAAGCAGGGCCGCATGACCTTCTACAACATGATGATCCTGGAAGGCTTCATCGCCATGGTCTGGGCTGCTGCCGCCATGGGTATCTTCAACCTGGGCCAGCAGGCTGCCAACGCCGGCGCTACCGGCACTGTCATCGCTGTCTGCAAGGACATCCTGGGTCCTGTCGGCGGTATCATCGCTCTGGCCGGCATCGTGGTTCTGCCCATCACCTCCGGTGACACCGCTCTGCGCGGCCTGCGTCTGACCGTTGCAGAGACCCTGCACATCGACCAGAGCACCAACAGCAAGCGTCTGGGCCTGTCTGCCATCATCTTCGCTCTGGTGGCCGTCATCCTGGTCTTCGCCAAGCTGAACACCCAGGGCTTCAACATCCTGTGGCGTTACTTCGCATGGTCCAACCAGACCCTGTCCCTGTTCGCCTTCCTGGCAATCGCCATCTGGATGTTCGAGAACGGCAAGAAGAAGTTCGTTTGGATCCCCCTGATTCCCGGCGGCTTCTATGCCTTCATCACCGTGACCTACATCGTCAACGCCAAGATCGGCTTCAACGTTCCCTGGACCGGCGCCTACATCGTTGGTGTCGTCGCCGCTATCGCTTATGTTTCCGTGATCCTCTGGTACGGCAACAAGCGTAGCGCCGGCAAGCCCCTGAAGGCCTGACCAATTCCAAAAAACCCACCCCATTTGGGGTGGGTTTTGCTGCGTTTATGGGGGAATTAACTTTAATGATGGGGATGAAAATGGGTGATTTTGAGGGGGAGTTAAAGGTAATTGCTATGTCAGCAATAGTGCTAAAACAGTTGTTCAAGTATCAAGAGTGTGATATAATGAAGACAATGTAAAAAAGATTTATGAACCAAGGAGGTGACCAACTATAAGAAGTCAAGGGGGAGATGAAAAAATTTCACCTAGCTCCAAAAGGGCGCAGAAAACCAAGCCCTCTTCCGAGGACTTCAAAAATAGTCTGATCCCAAATCAGCGAATGAACTCAGGGTTATAG
>JAGAUY010000063.1 GCA_017620525.1 Oscillospiraceae bacterium
AACCAGCGCCAGCAAAATACTTGCAAACTTTTTCCAATTTTTCATGTTTGTTTTCTCCTCTCATTTCATTCAGATATTTGGGGAATTGTGCTCCTGCTCTGCCATGGACAGTATTTCATCGTGGCTCAGTTCCACGTTGCCGAAGCGGACAAAAATACCGTTGGTCACGGCACTGTTCCACACCTGCGGGTCACTTAGCGGCCGGAAACGAATTTTATCAAGGTACGGCTCCATATCCAGAAGCAGGCGGCTGCCGGACACAAAATCAACCTGCAGGACAAACCCGTTCAGCGGTCTGACCGCTGAGATATATCTTCGGTTCACATGAATCCTCCTTCTAACCAAGATTTAGTTCTGGCTGTGATCATATTCCACGCTGTTGCTGTATGGTCAAAGGCCTCAGAATGGATGCGAAAGTCTGATCAGCCGCGTGCCGCCGCATTGAGATATTGGATGAAGTCTGCCATGTCTTGCTCCGCCTCATGTTCATACTCGCAGGAAAGCGGAATGTAAAAATAGGTGTCATCCACTTCGGTCTGTCCGGCAGCATCAAGGCTCAGTCCATCATCCCAGGTCACATCCACCAGCACGGGCTCGCTGCCGTCGCAGGGATAGATCACATTCCAGGCGTGGCTGCTTTCTTCCGTTTCGTTGCCTCGCACCCATGCGCAGTTGATGCCCGCATATTGGCAGATCAGTGCGAAAGCTCTGGCATAGCCGGCGCAGACAGCGGTGTTCTGGTTTTCGCCAAGCACATTGTATGCTTCCTGAAAACCGTCGTATCTCGTTATGCCGAGCAGAAGTTCCGGAGTGTAGCCCATGGGGTCGTATGTCACCTTACACGCTACATAGTCGTGAATTTTTCGTGCGTACGCCCTTTCTTCGTCATAGTCCGAAAAACCGCCCTCCGGAGGAGGGTCATTCACAACATAGCGAAGTGCGCTCAGTCTGGCTTCCAGATCAAACTCGGGCACATCATATACAAGCTTGACCTTGGCGTACAGACTGTCCGGATCGCCGTCGTCCTCCGTTAACATATCCCAGGGTTTGTAGGAGCTGAACAGGTAGTAGGTCATTGCGTCTTCACACGAGCGCTCCAGCGCAGCCGCACTCACACCGTATGACAGGTCCCAGGACAGACGGCACTCAAATTCGGTTCTGCCCCAGAGCAAGTTCCACAGCGCGTATTCAGATAACTGCTCCTGTGTTTCCAGAAACGGCATATACTCATACTTCTTTTCCCGCAGCTTCAGAACATCCGGCACAAGAGCCGGAACATCTTCAACTGTTAAATCGGCGGGAGTCTGTGTTTCGGCGGGAGTTTGTGTGCTGGCAGGGAGCTGTGTTTCGGCGGGGACTGATTCGGAAGGCGGTTCGGTTATATCCGGAGTCGTGAGGATCACCTCAGGGCTGTTTCTGCCGGCGCAAGCGGAAAGGCCGATGCTGAAGATCAGGATCAGAAGAGTGAGCAGGAGCCTGCTGCCGCCGGTTTGCGTTCGTTTCACTGTATTCCCCCTTTTTTTCATAAAAAAATCCACCGTACAATCATTGTACGGTGGATTTTAAAAAATAAACATTAACCAAAAGTTAGGTCTTTTGCGAAAACAGCGCAGAAAGCTGCTTTCTCTTGGTTCGGGTGTCGCCCTCAATATGGAGTTTGGAATAGATCTGATTCACATACTGCTTGACGCTGCCCTCGGAGAGGAACAGCCTTTCCGCGATCTCGCGGTTGGAAAGCCGCTGTGCCATCAGCTTGACAATTTCATATTCACGCTCTGTCAGTGCGACGAATGCGCCCGGGCGGGTGCTTGCCGCTTTCCGGGCTTTTGCCGCTTCGCCCAGCTCGATGATCTTCGCGACCAGGTCGCTTCTGATTTCCCGCTCCAGTATCGGCTGCAAGCGGCCGTAGTTCTCCACAAACGGCATCACAAAGCCGTCCGGCGCGGCATCGGAAAGCGCCCTGGAGAGCCACGCGTGCGCTTCCTCGGGTTTTCCCAGCATCTCATATGCCGCCGCGGTCTGAATACGGATGTGCAGCGCGACCAGCGCATAGTGCATTGCTTCGCACACAGCCAGCTGTCCCTCGCTGCGTCCGATCACCTTGGTATAGGCGCCCTGGGCGAGATACACCTGATTCTCGATCATTTCCATCATGGGCTTGCCCGGCGCAAGAAAATTGATCGTGGAAAGCTGATGTTCGGCAAAAACGGCGGGGATCCGCGCCAGTTCGCCTGCCAGGGCGTGGTAATAGGCGCTGGTGGCAGTCCATAGATAGATCCATGCGGCGTTGTGATAGCGCAGCAGCTCCATGTAGCGTTCCTCAAAGGAATACCGCAGCTCTATATCCGTGCACAGGGAAAGCCGCCACGCGAGGAAGTCGCAGCAAAGCGCCATATTCACCTGCCCGTTGCCCTCGATCTGTGCATAGGCGTGTTCCAGCTCAATGTGCGTGTCCATGCAGCGGCCCTGCATGAACGAGGCCTCTGCCCGCATGATGGTTTCCGCGCCCTGTCCGTGGTTGCCTGTGACCTTATAGTAATGAGGCATACACTCATCCATCTCGACAAGCTCGCTCTGCAGCTCCCCGGGCGCACGGTAGAACATCATCAGAACAGATGGTGAGCCGAAGGTCCAGCCGCCGCTGTTCTGGATGCTGATGGCCAGGCGGGACATCTGGCTGCTGGCGCTGCGGTGCAGGCGGCTCATGGCGCTGATGTCATTGTAGCAGAGAAAACTCATAATGAGGTCGCACTCGCCCAGCAGGTTGCCGCGTTCTTCCTTGGGCAGCTC
>JAGAUY010000064.1 GCA_017620525.1 Oscillospiraceae bacterium
CGCTTAGCAGTCTCCACGATCTTTGCAGCGCTGGAGTCGATCAGCTGGTGATCATAAGCCTTCAGACGGATGCGGATCATTTCCTGGTTTGCCATGGTTTGTTTCCTCCTTGATGAAACGTACTCAGTTTTCGTGGTTTCTGGGTACGGTCGAACTGTTTTGTCCGCGCCGCCGTGCGTATCACTCTAAGCCATGAAAAATGGCCGACGCAAGGCCGACCCTTTCCCTTTCTGGCGCAGCGATATACGCAAGCGCGTCCAGGACAGTTCAGCCGCCCGATGACCGGACATACTCCGCGGAAGTTACCGGCTAGGCCGCAATCTCCCGCATCATCGCAGTGCATGCGTAGTTCCCCTACACACGCTCAAATATCTTACCACCTGAGCACCCTTTTGTCAAGAGGTTTTCAGGAAAAATCAAAATATTTTTTTGGTTTTTTGTAAATTGTCAGACTTAAAGTTTGGTTTCAAATCCGGTCCAAAATCTCACCGGTAGGAAATCCCCCTAATCCCCTATTTTACATGGTATGTTATCTATATAATAGCAAGTTTTCTCAGATTTTGCAAGTAGAATCTTAAAAAAATGCCCCTCGTTTGAGGAGCATTTTTTGTCTGTTTTGGAACAATTAATAGCGATCGATAAACGGCTTGAACTTTGCTTCGGACACTTCTTCCGAACTTATGACTTTTGCCGCAATAAATGCAAATAACGCAGCACAGACCGAGATAATCATAAAGAACCATGCATTAGATGTAAACTTAAAGGAGAGATCAACTGCATCCAATAGTCCTTGGTATTCGCCCATTTCATCCGATACTTTGTTTATTGCAACTATAATAACAATAAATAACCAAACCAAAGATGCCAACGGCACATATTTTCCAAGAGCAAAGTCACTGGTCTTCCATTCTCTGTTCAGAAGCAACGGCAACAGCATTGCTACTGCTGCAGCCAAAAATGCTAACACAAACAAAGTACCTAATACTTCATTGTCTTCGAACACTGTATATGTACTTGTATTTGTATAAAAGACCGTGTAGCTCACCTGAAACATTTCTTTCGTAACAAGGAAAGCACTAATTATCAACAGACAAATACTTGACAAATATGCTTTCTTATGATCTCCCAAGCCATTCAATCTGTCTTTGATCTGTTCAATTGCTTTTTGAATGTTTTCGGCTTTAGAAAAATCAAATCCGCCACTTTTAATTGCTCCGGCTTTGGTTCCGCAGTTTGAGCAGAAGCTTTCGCCGTTTTGCAATTCTTTGCCGCAATTACTACAATACATATTATGTTACTCCTCTCTTTGTTCACCCACAGATGTACCAGTCGCCATCTTCTTTCACCAGTGCAAACTTCACATCGTCAGAATAACCGCCCTCATAATCCTCGTAGTACATGGTTGCACTGACAGTTGCCTTTGTATCAGAGCTTATATTAATCTTCATATTCCGCAACTGCAAAACGTCACCATCGGACATAACTCCAATTCCTAATCCAAACAGATCAGCGATACTAACATTAAATCCCGTCAAACCAACCAATCCGCTCCCGATATTAATTGCAGCTTTGTAAGTGTTTCTGGTTTTTGCATCCAGGCACTCCAACACGGCATCCATATCTCCGGAATTATATGCTTTCAGGAAATCATTCATCCGATCTTCGATCAGTTCTTCATCACTTTTGAATGTACACGCACTTAGCGAAACCAGAAGAACAGCAATAATTACGATTAACGATATAACTCTTTTCATACGTTTTACTGCAACCTCAGTGATTCTTACGGCAACCGTTTAACCCCATCCAGTAATCGCAACAACTATCGCACATTTCTGCATAGCAGTCAGGATCGGCAGATTTACCGCAGCCGTTAGCACATTCCTTACTGCATCCAGCAAAGGAGATCAACATACATACCGTAACAAGCGCAATTAAGATTTTTTTGGAATTCATATTTCTACCTCTTTTCAGTTAGATTCATTTTACGACCCATTGATTATTATCATATCATTGGAACAAAATTAATCTATTAATGGTCAACCGTACATACCGGGATACTGAGATCAGACCCAAAATCAATATCATACATGTAATTTTTTTCCTTTGATTTCCTACAGCACTCATCACACAAGCCCGCATCACATTCTGGATTTGCATCATTGAGACAGCTATTATAGCTATTGTTGGCACACTTTGGTTCTGTGCAACCATTCAAAGCAAGCAAAATGCACAGCGTTGTTAAACTCCATACAATACTCCTCTTCAACTCATTCACCCTTTCCTCTGTTTTTCTCAACGAAACCGTTAAGATTCTTTGATTATAATCTACTTCCGTAAGTATATCAATTCGCAAGCTAAACAAAAATCTACTTATGTAATTATGCAAATCTAAATATACTTACGGTAGTATATACTCATAAGGAGGTTTCCCTATGGCTAAATACTCAGATGCGCAAAAAGAAGCTACCGCCAGATACAATAAAAAAGCTTATGATCGGATTGATGTCATTGTTCCAAAAGGAAAGCGGCAAATTATCAAAGATTTCGCCGCCAGTCAAGGCAAAAGCCTGAATCGTTTTATCTGTGATGCCATTGAATCCGAGATGATTAAAGTAAAAGAAACCGAGTGAACCACCCCCGGACGGGTATGGATCACTCGGTTTTTATTCTCTCTATTATAATGTATTACTTCAATTCCCACAGCTTGATCTGGCTGGCTTTTTCATAAAGCCGCAGATAACTGTCGTAGCGGGTGGGTTCGATCTCCCCTGCTGTCAAGGCTGCGGTGACGGCACAGCCGGGTTCTCTGCGGTGGGTGCAGTCATGAAACTGGCAGGTGCCGATGTAAGGACCGAAGTCTGGAAACGCATACTGCAGATTTTCCTTCAGCATCACTTCCATCTGGTCCGTATCAAAGGAGGAAAATCCCGGGGTATCTGCCACATAGGTATCCTCACCCAGATGATACAGTTCCACATGGCGCGTGGTATGGCGGCCGCGGCCCAGCTTCTCGGAAACCTCACCGACAGGCAGCGCCAGCTCCGGACACAGCCGGTTCAGGATGCTGCTCTTGCCAACACCGGAGTTGCCGGTAAATGCAACCAGCTTTCCCCGGATCAGATCCCGCAGTTCCTCAACGCCCTCGCCTGTTTCCGCACTGGCCCGGATGACCTTGAAACCGGCATGGGTATAGATGCGGATCAGTTCCGCGGCAGGATCCAGATCACATTTGTTGACACAGAGGATCACTTCCACCTCCTGGTCACCGGCGATTGCAGAGACCCGGTCAATCAGAAACGGTTCCGTCACCGGATTGACATTGGCCGCAAATACCACCAGCGCATCAATGTTGGCCACCGCCGGGCGGACAAACTGATTCCGCCGGGGCAGGATCTTCTCCACCATACCCCTGCCCCGCTCCACGGTGATACTCACCATGTCGCCGGTCAGGGGAAAATTGGGACCGCGGCGCAGATTTCCCCGCGCCCGGCAGGTTACCATGCCTTCGGGTGTCTGCACATCATAGAATCCGCTGATGGACCGCAGGATCCGGCCCGTGCTCTCTTTCGCCATTATGCTGAAAAATCCACCTTTACCGTTTTATAGTACTGATCATTGATATAGAGGTCATAATACTGGACACCGGAGCCGGTCAGCTGAGCCGTGACCGTAGTGGTTCCGGCTGTGATCGGCCGATCCTCCAGAACAGGGCTTCCGTTCTGATACAGACCGAGATAGTAATCTTCCGTCCGGTCCGCCGGCAGTTCGAACGTTACCTCTTTGGTCACTTCCCGTACGGGAGGATCCGTGGGAGCCTCGGTCGGAGCTTCGGTCGGTGCGGGACCCTTGGAAACAGACAGTATGATCTCCTCATCATAGCCGATCTCCGTTCCGCGGGAAACAGACTGCTCCACAACTTCACCGGCTTCCGCTTCGCTCTCAACATCTCTGCGGCGAATTCTGGTGAAGCCCAGATCATTCAGATTCTCATAGGCCGTCTCATACTGCTGACCCACAACATTGATCATCTTCGCCTTCTCGGGACCCTTGGACACAGTCAGCGTGATGGTGGCAGTGAGGTCAAGCTCCGTTCCGGCTGCAACGCTCTGCTCGATGACGACGCCCTCATCCTTGTCGCTGTGCTCATATTCAATGTCAACATTCTGGAAGCCCAGATCAACCAGAATGTTGTAGGCAACATTTTCCTTCTTGCCGACAACATTGCTGACCTCAGCCGTTTCGATCACGGGACCGGAGCTGACATAGATCCAAACAGTCTGTCCTTCAGACAGTTCCTCGCCTGCGGCGGGTTCGGTCCGGATGACCTTGCCCTCTTCGATCACATCGCTGAATTCTTGTCTCTGCAGGGGATTCAGTCCCATGTTCTGTCCGTTGATAAATGCCACCGCAGTATTGTAATCCTGACCGATCAGGTTTTCCATGGTCTTGACAATGGGTTCAGGACCCATGCTGACCGTGACCTTAATGACCGTTCCCTGCTTGACATACAGACCGTCCGCCGGCTCCTGCTTGATCACTTTACCTTTCGCATATTTATCAGAGTAAACCTGTTCATACAGTTCCACATCCAGGCCCTGATAATCCTTCAGGGATTCGTAATACTGATCCACCAGATTGGGCACCAGGACCGTATTCTGGCTCTTGTCCAAAATGCCACCGTTGAACAGAACCACCAGGAACACCACAATGGCCGCAATCGCCACAATGGAACAGGCCACGATGGCTACAGTTGCAATGCGGTTCTTGGATTCCTCATCCCGGATCTCCTCCTGGGTGCGTCTGGGTGGCTGGCTGTTGCGCTTGACGGCAGAGGCACGTCGGGCCACGTCAGTACCGGCGGCAGTCCTTGCTGCTGTATTCTGGGGGCGGGAGGCCGTTCCGGTGCGCAGCCGCTGGGAATCCGATACTCTGGGACGCTGAGCGGTATTGCGCGACACCGTTCCGGTGTTTCTGGGCCGCTGGGCCGCCGCTCCCGAAGCACCGGCAATTTTTTCTGCGGTGGTCCGGGGCTGTCTGGCAGCTTCTGCCACGGCAGCGGTCTGAATGACTCTGGTCGCATCATTTGCCGCAGACGCCTTAGGCTGATTGAAGAGAATGGTGGGATCCTTGCGGAACTCATCCATATCCTTCAGCATCTCCGTGGCAGACAGATAGCGGTCCTTGGCATCCAGCGCCATACCCTTCATGATGATCTGCTCCATGCCGCCGGGAATGTTGGGATTCAGAGTGGATGGCATCGGAGCGCCGCCGTTGATGTGCTGGATGGCCACCGCCACAGGGGACTCGCCGTCATAGGGAGGACGTCCGGTCATCATCTCGTACATCACAACGCTCAGGCTGTACAAGTCGCTGCGGTTATCCACCCAACCGCCCTTAGCCTGCTCGGGGGAAATGTAGTGCACACTACCCAGCGCTTCCTTTGTCAGGGTATTGCTCTTGCTCATGACCCGAGCAATGCCGAAGTCCGTAACCTTGACGCTGCCGTTTTTCAGCACCATTACATTATGGGGTTTGATGTCCCGGTGAACAATGCTGCGGCCGTGGGCATGCTCCAGGGCCTTGCCAATCTGCATACCAAAATGGAGGGTCTCCTTCCAGTTTAGCACGCCCTTCTTTTCCATGTACTGTTTCAGGGTGATGCCGTCAATCAGCTCCATGACAATGAAATCCGCATTGTCCGTAGAAGAAACGTCATACACCTGAACGATATTGGGATGGCTCAGCATTGCGACCGCTTCGCCCTCGGCATGGAAGCGGCGGCGGAATTCCTCATCCCGTGAAAATTCATCTTTCAATATCTTGATCGCAACCAGTCGGTTGAGCCGATGGCAGCGGGCTTTATAGACAACGGCCATGCCGCCGTTCCCGATAACCTCCAGAATTTCGTATCGGTTGTCCAGCAGCCGTCCGATATATCGATCCATATCCATTTTTGCTCCTTTCGCGGCTATGAACTAAACCATAATCAGAATGCTGGTCACATTGTCCGGCGCACCGCGGTTCTTGGCAATATCCAGAAGCCGCTGACAGCAGTACTGCTTGTTTACACCATGGACAACCTCAAACAAAATCTCCTGATCGTCCATCATATTGCTCAGACCATCAGAGCACAGCAGCAGGCAATCGCCCTTGTCCAGCTCCAGATGATACACATCGCACATCACCATCGGCTCGGTGCCGATGGCCCGGGTAATGAAGTTCTTGCCTGGATAAGTCCTTGCCATTTCTGGGGTCAGTTCACCGCGCTCCACCATCATCTGGACCAGGCTGTGATCCCGGGTCACCTGACAGATACCGTTGCGGCCAACCTGATAGGCCCGGCTGTCGCCCACATTGACCACCGTGGCATGACGTCCGCGAACCAGAACCGCCACCAGGGTCGTTCCCATTCCGTCGAACTCTTCAAACTGCATCGACTGATCAAAAACCGTGAAATTCGCGAGTTTCACCGCACTTCGCAGCATCTGCTCGATCTCAGGCTTTTTCATGCTTGCGCTCCAGGAACGCTTGATCTCCTGGACAAACACGTCGATGGCCAGGGAGCTGGCAATATTGCCGGACTTGGCGCCGCCCATGCCGTCGCAGACGACACACAGCTGCGTATTGCGGTCCAGATGTTCAATATGATATGCGTCCTGATTCTGCTTGCGGACACAACCCTGATCCGATAAGCCCCAGCTTTGCATATTGCGTCAACTCCTTTCCATTCATTTCATTTCCTTGCTGTATTTCCGGCGCAGCTGACCGCAGGAGGCATCGATATCACCTCCCAGGGTTCTGCGCACCGTTGCGGTAAGGCCGCCGGCTTCCAGCGTTTTCTGGAAAGCAGCCACCGCTGCCCGGGAAGAAGGCTTCAGCGGACTTTCTTCCACATGATTCAACGGAATCAGATTGATATGGGCGGGCAGGCCCTTCAGTCTGCGCAGCAATTCTCTGGCATTGGCTTCGGAATCGTTGACCCCGTCGATCATGGCATATTCAAAATGGATCCGCCGGCTGGTAGCCGCATAGTAGCGGCGGCAGGCCTGGATCAGCTCTTCGCTGGGATAGGCCCTGTTTACCGGCATGATCTTGTCGCGGATCTCGTCATTGGGACCGTGAAGGGAAATTGCCAGAGAAATCTGCAGCTTCCGCTTCGCCAGTTCGTCGATTTTCGGCACCAGACCGCAGGTGGACAGGCTGATGTGGCGCATGGAGATATTCATCCCCTCCTCGCTGTTCACCAGTTCCAGAAACCGCATCACATTGTCAAAATTATCCAGCGGCTCACCGATGCCCATCAGCACAATGTGGGAAATGGGCAGTCCCGAGTCAACCTGGGTAAACAGCACCTCGTCGAGCATCTCGTAAGGCTCCAGTCTGCGGACCAGGCCGCCGATGGTGGAGGCGCAGAAGGCACAGCCCATACGGCAGCCAACTTCCGTGGAGATACAGACAGTATTGCCGTAGTGATAGCGCATCAGCACCGTCTCCACGCAGTTGCCGTCATGCAGCTTCCACAGATACTTAATGGTGCCGTCCTTTTTAGACTCCTGCTTGCGCACCACTTCGGGCGCATGGATGGGATACTTCTCGCTGAGGGTATCCCGCAGGCCCTTGGGAAGATTTGTCATCTCCTCATAACTGCGCACACCCTTATGGAGCCATGTATACACCTGCTTGCCCCGAAAGGCAGGCTGGCCCAGCTCTTTTAATGCCTGCGTCAGCTCCGGCAAGGTCTGTGATTTCAGATTCATTGTTTCCTCCGCAGACGGCAGATAAAGAAACCGTCCGTGTCATATTCTCCGGGTACCAGTGCCAGATACCCCGCTTCATTTTTTGGAAATACTTGGGGCAGGGGCAGCGGTTCCGTGCAGAACTGTTCATTCTCTGCCAGAAACGCTTCCACAACGCCTTCATTTTCAGCGCGGACCAGGGTGCAAGTGGAATACAGCAGCAGTCCGCCGGGTTTTACATACAGCGCCTGCTGCTTGAGAATCTGCAGCTGCAGCTGCGGCAGCTGTGCCATGTCCTCAGGATTCTTGCAGCGGATATCCGGCTTCTTTCGGATGATGCCATAACCGGAGCAGGGCACATCCGCGATGACCACGTCCATTTGCGCATGCCATTCCGGCACATCCCGGGTAGCATCCTGCTGCCGTGCGGTGATATTGGTCAGGCCAAGGCGCTTTGCGCCAGCCGCAATCAGTTCGGTCTTATGGGCATGGACATCACACGAAGTGATGCTTCCCTTCCCGCCCATGGCCATGGCAGCAGCAAAACTCTTGCCGCCGGGTGCCGCACAGCAGTCCAGGACTCTCAGATCTTCTTCCGGAATCTCCGCGCACAGCACCGAGAGCTTCGCCGCGGCATCCTGCACATAGAACAGACCTTCCTTGAAAGACGGAAGCTGCTCCAGCGCGCCGGTGCTGCCCAGCACCAGACAATCCTTCAGCCAGCCATGGGGCCGCTCCGTGATGCCTTCGGAGTGCAGTCTTTCGGTCAGTTCCGCTGCGGTGGTCTTCAGGGTGTTCACCTGAATCACCGTGGCGGGGGTATCATTGTTGGCCTTCAGCATCATCTCGATGCGGTCCTTGCCGACATAATCCCGCAGAAGGCTGACAAGGGGCCAGGGGTGGCTGTAGATATCCTCCAGGGACTTGGGTTCTTTCAGCGTGCCTCTGGTCTGCACCGCACTGCGGAGCACACCGTTCACAAGACCCGGCGCAAAGCGCTGCCTGCGGCAGTACTTCTTTGCCAGATCCACCGACTCACTTACCGCCGCGTTGTCAGGCACCTTGTCCAGCTCGTAGATCTGATACAGACCCAGGTGGAGAATATCATGGATCACCGGATGAAGATCCTTGATCTTGCCGGTAAGCAGCTGTTTCAGGTAGAAATCCAGCTTGTTTCGGTTCTGAAGGACACCATAGCAAAGGCGGGTAGCCAGAGCAGCGTCCCGGCGGTCCAGACGATCCCGGAGAATATACTCCTTCAGGATTCCATTGGACCAGGCTCCATCCCTGCGGCAGGCAATCAGCGCATTCAGCGCGGTCTCTCTGGCGCCCATCTTACAGTTCCAGCGGATGGCCCCGGAAATAATCGGGAGCCGCCATGCGCTTGCCGCCCTCCGCCTGGAGGGAAATGACTTCCACGGCACCTTCGCCGCAGGCGATCTTCAGACCGGTCTTGGTCAGACCCAGAATCTGGCCGGGCTGACCGGAGCCTTCCACGATTTTCGTGGCATGGACCTTGAACTTCCTTCCCTGGATCTCCATGGTCGCAACAGGCCAGGGATGCAGACCACGGACATGGTCATGGACCTGCCGGGCGGTCTTGCTCCAGTCAATGGGGCACATGGACTTATCCAGCATGGGGGCAAAGCAAACATCCTCTTCATTCTGGGGAATGCCCGCAACAGGACCGCTTGCAAACCGGGTCAGGGTTCTGCTCAGCAGATCTGCACCCAGAACTGCCAGACGGTCCAGCAGCTCACCGGCTGTCTCATCAGGACCGATAGCCGTTTTGGCAACG
The DNA here is from genome assembly GCA_017620525.1 of Oscillospiraceae bacterium. Taxonomy (GTDB): domain Bacteria; phylum Bacillota; class Clostridia; order Oscillospirales; family Oscillospiraceae; genus Faecousia. The sequence goes on from JAGAUY010000064.1 coordinate 9,535, forward strand.
TCGATGATATCGCCTGCATCCATTTTCAGAGCCATATGCTGTGCAGTCACGCCGGTCTCCTTCCGGCCGTCCAGCACAGCCCACTGATAGGGCGCGGATCCCCGATACTGGGGAAGGATGCTGGCATGGATATTGACGCAGCCCATGGCAGGGATATCCAGTACCCGCTGGGGCAGAATTCGACCGTAGGCCACCACCGCGCAGACATCGGGATTCAAATCCCGCAGTGCCTGGACATCCTCATCGGAGCGGAAATTCTCCGGCTGGAATACGGGAATGCCGTGTGCCAGCGCAACTTCCTTGGTGGGCGACATCACCATCTTCATGCCCCGGCCCTTGGGCCGGTCAGGCTGGGTATAGACACCGACGACCTCAAAGCCGTCGGCAATAATCTTCTTCAGACAGGTCGCCGCAATGTCCGGCGTACCCATAAACACAACTCTCAAAGGAATACCTCCTCAAATGCTCTGCATTTCCCGCAGAAAGGGGCATCAATCTCCGTTCAGTTCCTCATCGGTCAGGAAACGGTCCATCACTTCGGTATAGACGATACCGTCCAGATGGTCATTCTCATGACAGAAACAGCGGCCGATCAGCTCTTCGCCTTCAGCCTCGAACCACTCGCCGTTGCGGTCCTGTGCCCGGACCTTGGCATAGTAAGGACGCTTCACGAGGCCGTACTTTCCGGGAACGCTCAGGCATCCTTCAGGGCCGTACTGCTCGCCGTCGGTTTCCAGGATCTCGGGGTTGATGAACTCCACGATCTCACTTTCTTCCTCGCCGACATCCACCAGAAATACCCGGCGCAGGATGCCCACCTGGGGAGCCGCAAGACCCACTCCGCCGGAATCCAGCAGCGTCTCCGCCATATCATCCAGCAGCTTGTGCAGCTTGCAGTCAAAAGCCGTAACAGGCTTGCAGACCTTATGCAGCGCAGGGTCCTTATCGGTCAGAATCTTACGCAGTCCCATATTTTTCCCTCTTTCTATGATTCGAATCCGTTGACATCCGCAAAGGCGGACACCCCCCGGTTGAGCTTATCCTTGGCAAACTGCCGCAGGAGGCTGGAAAGCAGATTCCGAAGAGTCTTCGAAAATACACACCGCAGCGTCAGCCGGTAACGGAAGTGATAGTTGATTTTCGGCACAGCGCAGGGCGCAGGGCCCAGTACCGTGCATTGTTCCCCGGAATAGCCGGGCGCTCTGAGACAGTTGATCATACTGTCCCGGAATTTCGCGGCGCCCCGCAGGACCGCCGCTTCGTCCTCCCCCAGGAAGGTAACCGTGACCAGATCTCCAAAGGGAGGCACATTCTGGAGTTTTCGCAGAGAAAGCTCCAAATCATAAAAGCCATCGTAGTCCTGCTTTGATGCCAGCTTGATGACTTCATGCTCCGGCACCAGGGTCTGGATCACCGCGCGGCCCGGGGTATCACCCCGTCCGGCGCGGCCAACCACCTGGGTCAGCATATTGAAGGTGGTCTCCGCGGCCCGGAAGGAATCCGTATACAGGCTCAGATCCGCATCCAGAACGCCCACCAGCGTCACATCCGGCAGATTCAGCCCCTTGGCCACCATCTGTGTACCGATCAGAATCGGCACGCGCTGGGACTTGAAATGGTCCAGAATTTTCTCATGAGTATTCACAGCGCTGACCGTATCTGCATCCATCCGGTCCACTTCCAGATCCGGGAACAGATAGTTCAGCTCCTGCTGGGCCTTCTGGGTTCCCGTTCCAATGGTCTTCAGCGGTCCGCCGCACTTGGGGCAACGGTCCGGCACCGGCTGGGAATAGCCGCAGTAATGGCACATCAGACGGTTGTTAGCGCTGTGATAGGTCAGCCGCACTGCGCAGCGGGGACACTCGGGAGTTTCCCGGCAGTCCACGCACACCAGCGCACGGCTGTTGCCCCGCCGGTTCAGCAGAATAATGGTCTGCTTTCTCTGCTGATGGGTATCGATGATGGCATCCTGCAGGAATTTGCTGAAAGACAGATCGTTGCCCTCTTTCAGTTCCCGTCGCATATCCACGATCTCCACCTGCGGGAGGGCACGTCCTCCAAACCGCCGGGATAATGTATAGAGCCGATAAGCTCCTGTCTTTGCCCGGTACATGGTCTCCACCGACGGGGTGGCTGATCCAAAAAGCACCAGGGCTTTTTCTTTTACTCCCCGCCAGATAGCAACCTCTTTGGCGGAATACCGGGGGGAATTTTCAGATTTATAGGAATGCTCCTGTTCTTCGTCAAGAATGATCAGGCTCAGCTCCCGGCAGGGCGCAAACACCGCAGAGCGGGTTCCAACCACCACTTTCGCATCACCCGACCGGACGCGCTTCCACTGGTCATAGCGCTCTCCGGCAGACAGACTGCTGTGGAGCACCGCAATGGACTCGCCGAAATAAGCCGCCAGCGTCGACAGCAGCTGGGGGGTCAGAGAGATCTCCGGGACCAGAAGCATGGCGCTCTTTCCGCCATCCAGACAGGCCTGAATCAATTTGATATATACGGAGGTCTTTCCGGAACCGGTAACACCATACAGCAGCGCCACGCCGGGAGCCTCCTCCATGCGCTGGGCATTGAGTCCGTGGAAAGCTGCCTGCTGTTCATCGTTCAGGATCAGCGGGCCATCCAGCAGGGCGGGTTTAATCTCCCGGCAGCGAAGCACCGGACGCTCCGACAGCGTCAGATACCCCAGCTTTTCCAGCCGGTTGACCGTCGCCACGGAGGCACCGGTAAAATAACACAGTTCCTTCACCGCCACACTGCCCACACTGCACATCAGCTCCAGCACAGCCTTCTGCATGGCAGCGGACTTTGGCCGGTGGGATGCAAACTCCAGCGCCTCTTCCGGAGAAGATGCCAGTGTCGCGATCCGCTCGGTCTTGTCTCCCGTTCGCCGGGAGAAATCCGACGATGTGCTGATCCATTTCTTCCGAAGCAGATACTGCAGCACATCATGCAGCGTCTCCTCCGAAGCCGCCGTATGCAGAGCGGATTCCTCCGCCCGGCCGCCCAGATCCTCCAGCAGCTGCAGCACCGTCCGCGCATGCTCCTTGCGGATCTCTTTTTCTTTCCAGGACCGGTCCTCCGTCAGCGAAATCTGATTCTTAGACTGAAACCACAGTCCCGCCGGGAGCATGGCCCGGATCGCATCATAAAAGGTGCAGAAATAACGTTCCCGTACAAAGGCCGCAAGACGCAGCATATACGGCGTCACCACCGGCTCTTCGTCCAAAACGCGTTCCACCGCCTTCAGGCCGTCGGTACTCCCCTCTTCAACGGAAAGCACGATGCCCTCGCAGCGGCGGTTGCCCCGACCGAAGGGAACAGTCACCCGGGTTCCGGGGCACAGTTCCATCCCTTCGGGGATGCGGTAGGAATAGGGCTTATCGATGGCAAACGCAGCCGCCGAAACAGCCAATTTTGCGATCATAAAGCCCCTCCTTCACCAAAATTACTTCTTGTATTCGTCCTTGACAGTTGCAGTCAGCTCGCCGGCAGCAACCTCACGGATGGCCAGGGTGACGGGCTTCTCGGGCAGCTCTTCCTGGAAGGCCTCAGCCTCAGCGGCGATCTGGCGGGCACGGTGGGCCACCACATTGACCAGCAGATAACGGCTATCCACATTCTTCAGCATATCAGCTACAGGGGGGTACAGCATAGTTCATTTCCTCCAAAATCAGTCTGCCTTCTCGGCAATAATCTTCAAAATCTCATCGGCACAGGTATCCACCTGGTCATTGGTAACGACATAGTCATACTGGAAGCGCTGATCCATTTCCCACTTTGCCCGGTTCAGGCGCTTTTCAATCTGCTCTGCGGTCGTATCTCCCCGGCCGCGCAGACGGTTCTCCAGCACCTCCCAGGACGGGGGCATGATAAAAATCAGGGTCGCATCAGGACGGGCCTTACGGACATTAAATGCGCCGTTGGGGTCCACATCCAGAATCACATTTCCCCGCTCCAGTTTTTCATTGACCTGGCCGGCGGGGGTGCCGTAAATCACATCATTATGTTCGTCATACTCGAGGAATTCGCCTCTGGCGATCATCTCCTCGAACACCTTGCGGGTGACGAAGTAATAGTTCACACCGTTTACTTCACCGGAACGGGGCTCACGGGTTGTTGCGGAAACAGAGAAAATCAAATCCTTCCGGGTGTCCATCACACGGCTCAGTACCGTGCTCTTGCCCACACCGGAGGCGCCGGAAATCACGAACAGTTTACCTTTGCTCAATTCTCTTCCTCCTCTATATCTGCCTCCTGCTTGTCCATCCACCGGGCCTGGATTGTCTCCGGTGTGATGGCGGACAGGATTACATGATCGGTATCCATCAGAATTACGGCTTTGGTCTTGCGTCCGAAGGACGCGTCGATCAGCATACCGCGGTCTCTGGATTCCTGGATCACACGCTTGATGGGAGCAGAGTCCGGAGCCACGATGGCCAGGACCCGGTTTGCAGCGATCATGCTGCCGAAGCCGATGTTAATCAGTTTCATAATCCACCTCTCCCCGCACGTCTGTTATTCGATGTTCTGGGTCTGCTCTCTGATCTTTTCCAGTTCAGCCTTGATCTCGACCACAATCCGCGCCAGCCTTACATCGGAACATTTGGAGCCGATGGTATTGGCCTCGCGGTTCATTTCCTGGAGCAGGAAATCCAGCTTGCGTCCCACAGCGCCGCCGCCGGAGAGCATGGTATTCATCTGCTGCAGGTGGCTTCTCAGGCGAACAGTCTCTTCGTCCACAGCCACCTTGTCAGCGAAAATGGCAGCTTCCGTCAGGATGCGGCTCTCGTCGATGGTGGTGTTTGCCAGAACCTCTTTCAGCTTGTTTTCCAGTCTGGTGCGGTAGTCGATGACGGTCTGACCGTTGCCGGCTTCCACCTGTGCCACCAGTTCCAGAATGGTCTCACCGCGGCTGCGCAGGTCCGCATCCAGGGCTTTGCCCTCAGTGCAGCGCATCGCGTCGTATCCCTCCAGCGCCTGAGCCACAACGCCCATCAGATCCGCCTTCAGCTGTTCTTCATCCACCTCAGGCTTCTCCACGGTAAACACCTCAGGAAGTCTGGAAACGGTGGAAACGCTGATGTCATCCCGGATGCCGAACTCAGATACCATCTGCCGCATGGCTTCCAGATATCCGCTGAGGACTTCCCTGTTCAGGCTGACCTTCGTATCGCTGGCGCCTTCGGATTTGATGGTAATAAACACATCCACCTTACCTCTGGATACAGAGGCTTTTACTGCCTGCTTGACCGCTTCTTCCGCAAAGGAAACGGAGCGGGGAAGCTTTACCGTGCAGTCCAGATAACGGTTGTTGACAGAGCGCAGTTCCACAGTGAACTCGCGTCCATTCACCGTCTGAACAGCGCGGCCATAGCCGGTCATACTTTTAATCAAGCTCATTATCCCCTTTTTTCCCGGATTTCAGAAGAGAGCCCCCTGTAAACCCGATAATGGTATATTGCGTTTTCTCTTTTCCCACTACCTTGCGGTCATAAAGCACCGCAAGACAGATCCCTGCCACAAATGCCAGACAGCCTGCCAGTCCTCCCCTTCCCCAGAGCAGAGCGCCCAGGGAATATCCCAGGAAGAACAGCACCATCGGCACAACATACATCACAGCAGCCGCCTTCAGAACGGGGCCGCTCTCGGAGCGAATGGTTACCACATCACCGGCCTCTGCCCCGATGGGGTTTTCTGCCTTGAGGAAAATGGTCTCCTGGGCAGCGCCGCAGCCGGAACACTTGTGGCAGTCGCCGCTGCAGGCGCTCTGCCGCAGGTGCATCACCTGCGCGGTGCCGTCATCATAAGTTCGCTTCACCCGGACGGTCTGCTCCATCAGGGTGCCTCTTTCTCGGTCAGGGTGACAGCAATGCTGGAAGTTCCCAGCACACCGACTGCGTCAAAGGCATCTTCGCTGAAATCGACGATAGCCTTCACGGTGGAGGTGCCGGCTTCCTTGCCGGTGCAGTCCACAATGAGGGTGATGTCCTCAGGTGTCAGACTGTTGAGCAGATTCACAGGGCCGCGCAGCGTCACCTTGATGACTTCCGCCATCAGGTCGCATTCCATGCCCTCGGGCACATTGGTGGTCTGGATGTTGCTGACCGTAAACTCTCTGGTGGCCAGGCCAATGAAGCTGATATCCACAGCCGCATCGGTAACACCGGTCAGATTGGTCACGCCCTCAGGCAGTGTGATGGCAAAGGTCATCTGGGTATTCTCCGTGATCTCGCCCAGATTGATGGTACCCAGATTCAGCTTGCCGTCCAGTGCGGCCAGCTGCGCCTCGCTGCCGGAGACTTTGATGGTATCGGGTACAATATCCACATAGGAAGTAGTATCCGTAGCGCCGCCGCCGTAGTTGACGGTCAGGGTCAGTTTGAGTTCCTCCCAGCGCTGGATCTTCAGGTCAATGTGAACTTCTGCCGTGTTGGTGGTCACCTGTTCCACATCCACAGGGTTGCCCTCTGCGTCGCAAAGGGTGTAGACATAGTTTTCACTGATGGACTCGGTCCGGTCATTCAGGTCCACTTCAATCATGGCCTTGTCGATCAGACTGATGACGGAACTGGGACCCTGCACATTGATCATAGGTACATCCAAAACAGCATTTTCCGTATCCGTCAGGAAACCTTCCGGCACAGAGCCGATGTAGGTAACATTGACAGGCACTTCCTTGGTTTCCTTCAGCTCCACGGTAACCGGAATGGTGCCGGGGCTCTTATCCTCCACGGTGATGGCGCTCTGGGGTACATCGCTGGGGAAGGAATATGTAAAGAGCAATTCATGCTCACCGGGATCATAGATTTTGGTCAGATCCACCTTAATGGTGATGTTGTTCTTATCCAGCTTAATCACATCGGAGCGGTTGCCGTAGACCTTCAGATCCACGGTAGTGTCATTGGAGGAGGTAATCATCAGATTCTTTTCCTTCAGCGCAGTCTCGCCTTCAAATACCACAGGGATGTCGTGGATCGTATTCGTATATCCGGGACTGACCATGGTGATAACATACAGCCACAGGCCCAGGGCAATACCCAGAGACAGCAGAATGGAAACAGCTTTATTTTTTCTCATTGTCCTTGCCCTCCTTTACCTTGTTCAGGACCTTGTCGCGCAGGGCAGCCAGCTGATTCTGCTCCTTATCAGTGTCATCCTTGCACAGTTCATTGCGCAGCAGACGCTCCAGAGTTTGGGGAGCCAGATGGCGCTTGAGCATACCGCCGACAGCGACGGAAATGGTGCCGGTCTCCTCGGAGACGATGACCACCACTGCGTCGGAAGCTTCGCTCATGCCCACGCCTGCGCGATGGCGGGTACCCAGATCCGCACTCAGGCGGCTGGAATCGGACAGGGGCAGCACACAGCCCGCAGCGGCCACCCGGCCGTCGCGGATGATCATCGCACCGTCGTGCAGAGATGCCTTGGGGAAGAAAATGTTGCGCAGCAGCTGCTCGGAAACCTGACCGTCGATGCGGGTGCCGGTTTTGAAGTACTCTTCCAGTCTTGCCTCGCGGGCAAAAACGATCAGAGCGCCCACACGCTCCCGGCTCATGACCTCGCAGGCCATGACGGTCTGGCTGATGACATTATCCATCTCCTGAGCAGGCTTGGTGCTGCCCAGCAAACTGGTCAGCTTCACAGAGCCGATATGGTCCAGCATCCGGCGCAGTTCCGGCTGGAACAAAATAACCACCGCAATGATACCAACCGCCAGAATCTGGTTCAAAATCCAACTGATGGTATACAGTTTCATCACACCGGCAAGCCATGCAACAACCACCACAACGGCCACCGCTTTGGCAATCCGCATGGTGTTGGGCGTCCGGATCAGCGGCAGCAGCTTATAGATCAGGAATGCAACCAGGACAATATCCAGGTAGTCCGACCACTGCATTTTGCTGAGATGCTGGATCAAATTATGAATTGCTTCCATACTTTTTCTTCCCCTTTTTACTGGCATCTGGCGAAAGCGCATACTTCGCTATGGTATACTTATCTATTATCCATCCTATTATAGCGGATTGCTCAGGTAATGGCAATAGATAAACTGTAAAAATTTTTAGCTTTCGAAGGGGGGCAATTTGGATGCCGCCCGGAGCAAACGCCTGGCCTGTTCCGGCGATGCATCGAAGCCGAAACTGAAGCGCACCGTTCCGGTCTCCAGCGTTCCGGCACTCTCGTGCGCCAGCGGCGCGCAGTGGATTCCTGCCCGCACCGCGATCCCCTGCCTGGCAAGCACCGATGCCGCCTCCTCGCAGTCTCCTCCCGGAATAAAAGAAACTGTCCCCGCCTGATGTGCTCCGGAGAACACCCGCATCCCCAGTTTTTTCAACCCTTCCGCGCATTGCCGCGCCTGAATACACTCGTTTCTGTGGATCCGGTCCGTTCCGACACTGTTCAGATACCGCAGTCCGGCATGCAGCCCCGCAATCCCAGGCACATTCACCGTCCCTGCCTCCACCCGGTCCGGCAGAAAATCCGGCATTTTCTGATTCAGGGAATCGCTGCCCGTACCGCCCATCAGGAGCGGTTCCGGCTGCCTGCCGCACAGCAGCACCCCGGTCCCCTGGGGACCAAGCAGCCCCTTATGCCCCGGCATGGCAATGAAGTCCGCTCCCAAAGAACGCAGGGACACCCGCAATGTGCCCGCGGACTGGGCCGCGTCAATGATAAATGGTATGCCCCGCTCCCGGCACATCGCCGCCATACGCTCCACCGGCAGGATGTATCCAAACACATTGGATACATGGGTAAAAATAGCGGCCTGCACACCGGTTTTCAGCGCAGCTTCAAAAGACTCCAGCGTATCCGCCCAGTCAAAGAGCTTCCTGCCAGCAACCAGAAGATGTGCATCCAGAGCATGCAGCGGTCTTGTCACCGCATTGTGTTCAAAACCGGAAACCACCACTTTTGCACCCGGTCTCACCAGAGTCCGGATGGCAATATTCAGGCTGTGGGTACAATTGGAAGTGAACGCCACCTGTTCCGCATCGCAGTCAAACAACTGCGCCGCCGCTTCCCGACAGCGATACACTGTCTGTGCCGCGGCCATGGCAGCTCCATAGCCGCCCCGCCCCGGATTGGCGCATCGGGTCATGGCATCAGCCACCGCATAACGCACCTGCGGCGGCTTGCGCAAAGAAGTGGCTCCGTTATCCAGATAGATCATAGCTTCACTTCCTCCACTCCCTCGCCTTCGGCCTGAACATATACCTTCCGAAAGGCTATCTGACTGTGCCGCAGAATCTGCACACACGCGCCGATATCATCCGGCCGCACCCGCAAACAGTATCCGCATCCCCGTTCCTCCATCCATCTGGGTGTCCGCTGCAAGCTGCACCGGACACCCGCGCGCTGTAAAACCTGTTCCCCCCGCTGCGCCGGTGTCACCGAGCGGAACGTGATATAATACACCCTCATATCGCAAAACCTCCCGGCACAATCTATGACCGGGAGGCACAATATGTTCTTTTCCGACAAAAAAGCGGCATTGTCCTTTGGGACAATGCCGCCATTCCATAATCTTATTCCTCAACGATGTAATGCCAGCGTTTTGCCATATTCTCGGGCATTGCCGCGGCAAATTCCTGTGCATCCGCCGCCAGCTGCTCGTGACCGCCGTGATGGAAAATGAAGGTGTTGTCACACCCCTTGCAAATGACCTCAAAGTCAATGAGTGATCCCTTGACATAAGGGAAAACGGGGCAGAGCCACAGGTCGATCTGATGGTTAATGGACTTGACTTCTTTCTTGGAGCCATTGAGCATTCTGGAAATGTCCGCTTCATTGACATTGAACCACTGCCAGAACAGCTTGGCGGTATTCTTGTCCATCTCAGCCGGAGGCAGCGGCAGGCCGAACAGGGGCTGATACTCGCTGCGCCAGGGAATCTGCACATTTTCGCCCCACTCCTGGGAACCAATGACACGCAGACCGATCAGATTGGTGGCGACCTTTTTGGCGGCATAGTCGATAACGAACTTCACCGCGCCCACAGAAAACAGCATCCGGGTCTTGGACTGGGCCTTGACCGTGAAGCCGACTTCGTTCAGATCTTTCACCAATCCCAGGGGAATCGCCGCATAAGCGATACGGCGGCTGCCGTTATTGACGTTCAGGCAGGCAATGCCGCGCTTCTGCCGTTCCAGCCGCAGACCGTTTCCCTCGTGGATCATATCCACAGCCTTCAGCCAGAAAGGCAGCTTAAACGTTTTGGATTCACCCAGTTTCAGTTCCATATTACAATTCCTCCAATAAACATACGGCATGGCAGGACATTCCCAGACCCTCGCCGGTAAATCCCAGTTTTTCTTCCGTTGTTGCCTTCACATTCACCCGGCCCGGTTCAATGGCCAGGTCCGCAGCGATATTTTCCATCATCTGCGGAATGTGGGGCTTCAGCTTCGGCCTCTGGGCGATCATCGTTACGTCGATGTTGCTCACCCGGTAGCCGGCATCGGCGATCTTCTTTCCCACTTCCCGCAAAAGCATCCGGGAATTTGCGCCCTTGTAGCGCATATCCGTATCCGGGAAATGATAGCCGATATCCCGCAGCGCAGCCGCGCCCAGCAGCGCGTCCATAACAGCATGGAGCATCACATCCGCATCGGAATGGCCGTCCAGTCCAAGCTCATATTCAATCTTTACACCGCCGATGATCAGATCCCGGCCCGGGACCAGGCGATGTACATCATATCCATGTCCGATTCTCATTTCATATCCTCCAGCAGCAGTTCTGCGATCTTCAGGTCCATGGGAGTGGTGACCTTGATATTCCGCTCGTCACCCTCTACGATCTTGACGGACATCCCCATCAGTTCCACAGCGGAGCAGTCATCGGTGACCGCTGCGCCGTCAGCTTCCGCCTTTTTCAGCGCACCGCGCAGCAGATCGAGATCAAAGACCTGAGGAGTCTGAACTGCCTGAAGGGCTGCACGGTCCGGGGTCTCAACGACCACACCGCCCTTGACCACCTTGATGGTATCCTTCACCGGAATCGCCGGCGCTGCGGCGCTGTAGGTATGGGCCGCCCGAACGGTCCGGTCGATGACCGCATCGGTAATCAGCGGCCGGGCGCCATCCTGAACGGCCACCAGCTTGACCTTACCGGACAGCGCATTCATGCCCAGCGCCACAGATTCCTGACGGCTGGCGCCGCCGGCAACCACAGCCTGCACCTTATCAAAGCGGGTACACAGATCCCTGATGGGCAGGATTAGATCCGGGCGGGTAACTATGACGATCTCCTTAATAGCCTCGCAATTCTGGAAGGTGCGGACCGTCCGGAGGATCATGGGTTCGCCGTTCAGGTCCGCCATGACCTTATCAATGCCGCCCATCCGGGAAGCATTTCCGGCAGCCACGATCACCGCACCGCAGTATTTCAGCGGCAGCACCTTGCGCATGCCATCTGCAATCGTATTGAGAATCATAATTTACAGCTCCATAACCATTTTTTTGAAGAATTGTCCCCGGACCATAAAGTTCTTAAACTGATCAAAAGCAGCGCTGGCAGGACTCATCAGCACCACATCACCACTCTGCGCCGCCGCTGCCGCAGCATTCACCGCAGACGCAAAATCACCGCAATCCACGATCTCGGGGAACCCGGGTCTGTAATCAGGGCAGCTTTCCACCGCTTCCCTGATCTGCGGACCGGTGGCGCCTCCCAGGAACAGCTTCTTGACATGCGCACAGATCTCCGGTCCCAGCACATCATAGGGAATGTGCTTATCATAGCCGCCGGCGATCAGCAATACCTTCTCCGGAAAACTCTTCAGCCCCGCAATGGTGCGGCTGGGGCTGGACGCGATGGAATCGTTGTAGAAACGGACGCCGTCTTTGATCCGAACCAGTTCAATCCGGTGTTCCACACCGCCGAAGGTCCTGGCCACCTGCCGGATGGTATCATCGCTTACCAGGCCCTGGACCGCCGCGATGGCTGCCATATAATTTTCCACATTGTGCTCACCGGGCAGCAGGATGTCGCTTTTATTCAACACCGCTTCCCCGTTCCGGAAGATCATGCCGTCCGTCAGCACCACATCCGCCCGCTTTCCCCTGCGGGAGAAGGTTTTTGTGATGCCGTTACCCACGAAAGGCGCGGTAATATCATTGTCCGCATTAACCACCAGTATGTCGCATTCAGACTGGAAACGGAAGATATTCTTCTTCGCCTCCACATATTCCTCCATGTCCTTGTGGACATCCAGATGATTGGGGGCCAGATTGGTCACCAGTGCAACATGGGGACTGCGCTTCATATCCATCAGCTGGAAGGAACTGAGTTCCACCACGGCATAATCCGAAGCCTGCATCTGCCGGACTCTGGGCAGCAGCGGCGTTCCGATGTTTCCGCCCACCCAAACTTTTTTCCCGTCAGCTTTCAGCATCTCGGAAATCAGCGTGGTCGTGGTGGTCTTGCCGTCGGAGCCGGTCACAGCGAGGATGGTGCAGGGGCATACTTCGAAAAACACTTCCATTTCGGAGGTCACTTCCGCGCCCTTTGCACGCAGGCCTTCCAGCGCGGGATTTCCGGGGTGCATACCGGGGGTGCGGAACACCAGGTCCGCTTCCAGATTATCCAGATATGTATCACCCACGCTGAGCCTGCAGCCAAGCCGCTCCAGCTCCAGAACCTCCTCCTCCAGTTTTTCTCTGGGGGTCCGGTCGCACCCGAGCACATCGCAGCCAAACTCCAGCAGCAGGCGCACCAGCGGACGATTGCTGACACCCAGACCAAATACCGCGATCTTCTTTCCCTTCAGGGATTCAAAATATGTTTCAAATGCAGTGTTCATCTTGCATTCCTCGTTTCCATGATATATAGAATAGTATATCCTCTCTGAAAAGAATTTGCAAGACATTTGACATTTGGAGCTTGATGCTGTACAATATTTCAGCGACCAGGTCGGACAGCCGCGGATGGGCGCCGAAAGGCCCCAGATGAGGAAAGTCCGGGCTCCACAGGGTAAGGATAACGGGTAACGCCCGCCGGGGGTGACCCCAGGACAAGTGCAACAGAGATATACCGCTAACCGGTCATCAGCGATGACCGGCAGCAAGGATGAAAAGGTGGGGTAAGAGCCCACCCGGCCCATGGAGACATGGGTTTTACGATGTAAACTCTATCCGGAGCAACACCGTGGAGGGACACAGATGCTGACCCGGCAGTCCCGAGGAGGTGGCTTGATCCCGTGAGCAATTGCGGGACTAGATAGATGGCTGTCTAGACAGAACCCGGCTTACAGACCAGTGTCGCAACATAAAAAGCACCGCAGGAAAGTTCCCTGCGGTGCTTTTTTATGAAATGACATCGTGGATTGCACGCACGCTAACATATCGTGGTTTACATCCGACTAATTTCACTTGTAGGTGCTGAATGCATTGGCATTCCAGCCGGAGCCGTCATTGCTTACAACTTTGTCACTGCTTTCCTTCCCCTTTGACAACTCCATCTTATTATCAATTGATTCCGCGCGATCAACAAGTTCACCATACGCATAGAGCATAATCGCCGCAAGACGGGCAAAGAAATATCCCAGACCAGGCACCAGGATACCGATTATCAACCCCAGGAGCAGCATATCCTCGTAAGCAAACGTAACCAGCAGCAAAAATCCAATAATCACAGCCGGGACCGTCAGCAATATGACAATCACTCGCGCCCAGTTTTTAAGTTCTCTGCCAACATGATTAAACATAATATTCTCCCCTTTAATTCTTATGTTTTGGGCCCATTGACATTGTAGCGCATTTTGCACTATTTGTCAATAGAACAAAATGCGCTATGGTATCCTAAACAAGGGTGATAATATGTATCAAAGGATCAGAGATTTGCGTGAGGACCGCGATTTGAAACAACGTGAATTGGCAGAGTATCTGAATTGCTCACAGCGTGTCTATAGTAACTACGAACTTGGTCAGCGTGATATTCCGACCGATATTCTGATCAAACTCGCTTTATTCTACAACGTATCTGTGGACTATATTCTCGGCCTGACAAACAACCCAAAACGGAACAAATAGGCACCGCTTCGGAAATTGCTCTCCAAAGCGGTGCTTTTTATTATGTAAGTCAAAAATCAGGCCTTTGCCTTCTTGGCAGCCTTGGAATCAGCGTAGATGGAGTAGCCGTTGGACAGAACGGTCAGGATATTGGCAAGGAATGCAAACCAGTTACCGTAGAAACCATCAAAGAAGCAGAACATGGACTGAGCAACGATGATTGCAACGCGGAATACATTGACGTTCTTGGTATCCAGAACAGCAGTCAGGATGATGGTGTACAGAACAGGGATCCAGTAGATCAGCTTCAGGAAAGCAACATTATTGGGGCCGCTATAGCCTTCAATGGTGCTCTTATAGAAGAAGAGGCTCAGGATGATCTGAACAGCAATGAAGATGATCTTCCACATCATGGGCTTCTTGGACTTGGGCAGAATCAGGTTACGGATAACACCCAGAGTGTTGCCGATACCGCCGGAGACAGCACCGAACAGGAAGTTACCTGCACCCAGGAAACCCAGCTGGAAGCACTGACCGATGACGATCTGCTCCTTCTTCTTCAGGAATCCGATGGCGACCATGATGATACAGGCAATTGCGGAACAGGTATTAGCAAAAAACAGAATATCGAAATTCATACTATCCTCCCAAAATGTTGTCAATGAATTCTATCTCGTACAAAAATTAGAAAAAAGTCTCTTTGGCAAAAAACCCCCAGCCTTGCGACTGGGGGTTTTATTACCTTGTAAAGCTACAGATTACTCGAAGATCTCGGTGACAACACCGGAACCGACGGTACGGCCGCCTTCACGGATAGCGAAACGCAGGCCCTTCTCGATAGCGATGGGGGTGATCAGCTCAACGTTCATAACGACGTTGTCGCCGGGCATGCACATGTCGGTGCCTTCGGGCAGGGTGATGATGCCGGTAACGTCAGTGGTACGGAAGTAGAACTGAGGACGGTAGTTATTGAAGAAAGGAGTGTGACGGCCGCCTTCTTCCTTGGACAGGACGTAAACCTGGCCAGCGAACTTGGTCAGAGGCTTGATGGAGCCGGGCTTGCACAGAACCTGGCCTCTCTCGATCTCCTTCTTGTCAACACCACGCAGCAGAGCGCCGATGTTGTCGCCAGCTTCTGCGTAGTCCAGCAGCTTGTGGAACATCTCGATGTCGGTGCAGACGGTTTCCTTCATCTCGTCACGCAGGCCAACGATCTGGACCTTGTCGTTCTTGTTGATCTGGCCACGCTCAACACGACCGGTAGCAACGGTACCACGGCCGGAGATGGTGAACACGTCCTCGACGGGCATCAGGAAGGGCTGGTCAGCCTTACGGTCGGGGGTGGGGATATAGGAGTCAACGCTGTCCATCAGCTCCTTGATGCAAGCATACTCGGGAGCGGAGGGATCGTTGGACTCAGAGATCAG
>JAGAUY010000007.1 GCA_017620525.1 Oscillospiraceae bacterium
AAATCTGGCTAGCAGCTCCATTAAAATTGTTTTGGCCGGACCGAAAGGCGTCCAGTTCCCAATATGCTGCTATAGCTCAGCCGGTAGAGCGCATCCTTGGTAAGGATGAGGTCGCCAGTTCAAATCTGGCTAGCAGCTCCAAACCGTTGAAATCCATTGGGTTTCAACGGTTTTTCTTATTTTTAGCCAAAAGTCAGAGCGCATCCCTACTCACTTACTTTTTGAGAAGGGATGCGCTCTCGTTATGGCAAAGAAAATAGCCTTTCATGGACACTCAACACAGACCTATGCAGAAGTGTTCCAGACCTTTATAACCGCAAAGACTGCGGAGGGTGTAGCGGATATCACCGTCCGCAATTACCACAACAATCTCCATGTGATTTCCAAATACCTTGACATCAATCTTCCTCTTGGAGAAATCACCAAAAGGGACATTGATAACATGATTGTGGGTATGCGCCGTGATGGACTGGCTCACAACTCCATCACGACCTATGTTAGGATCGTTCGCACTTTCTTGAATTGGTGTAGTGCGGAGGGCCTATCATCTTTGACCATTCCTAACATGAAGGACAAGGACACGGTAAAGGAGACATACACAGACGATGAATTGATGTTCCTTCTGCGTAGGCCAGACCGGGACTGCGACTTTACCGAATACCGAAATTGGGTCATCGTGAATTTTTTGCTGAACTCCGGCTGCCGTGCGGCCACCGTCCGCAATATCCAGAACCGGGATGTGGATTTGGGAGCCAGACAAATCACCCTGCGGCACAACAAAAACGGTAAAATACAGGTCATTCCGCTGTGTAGTGTGATGATCGGCATTTTGAGGGAATACATGGGCATCCGTGGCGGCGGTGCGACTTCATACCTATTCTGTAATCAGTTTGGGGAAATGCTGACAGGGAACGGCCTGCGGCTCGCTATCGCCCATTATAACCGCTCCCGTGGTGTCCAAAAGACAAGCACACACCTTTACCGCCATACCTTTGCACGAAAGTTTTTGATTGACTGTGGCGGCGATGCGTTCATGCTCCAAAAGCTATTGGGTCATTCAACACTCAAAATGACGAAGCACTATTGCGAAATCTACGATGCAGATATTGCGAAGAATTTTGACCGTATTTCCCCTCTGGCGCAAATCAGCAGACCCAGAGAGAAAATCCACCGCCGGTGAACATCTCTGAACATCTCACCATCATCTATGAACATCTATCATCAACTGCATATCAAATGGGGAGAAGTGCTTACTTCTCCCCATCATCTTTATACATATCGGAACATCGCTCAATGAAATCCCGCATTTTATCAACTGCGGCCGCCGGGGAAAGGATCTTTGCGCCCCGTCCAAAAGTCGCAATCCACGCAAAGAAGGGTGGCGACAACTCAACGGGCAGAAGAACGATAAAATGCTTGTCATCCTCCGGCACAAGAATGGTATTTTTTCCGAATTGGTCAATCACGGCATCGGCTAAGTGATTGCTAAACCGCACACGCACTTTCACTTGATCGCCGTGGAACATCTGAAAAACCTTGTATTCCCGTGCGGTGATGGCTTCGGCCTTGAACTCCTTCTCCCCATCTCTTTCCTCTTGGAGCGGGTTGGAGATGCGCTCCATACGGTCAATGCGGAAGGTGCGGAATACGCCCTTTTCCGTATAGGCATAGAGGTAATAGTTTCCGTTGTCCCAGAGCATTGCGTATGGGCTTACGGTATAGAAATCGCCGTTTTTTGAATACTTTTTGGGGTCTGCCCGGTTTGGAGTATAGTGGAAGTAGCGAAAACGGATTTTACGGTTATTTGCGATAGCAGCATGGATGCGGTCAGCATCCCGCACGGCATCATCGTTGGCACTCCGCAAACGGTCGGAAACAAAGGCGTGGCGGTCGGTCAGACTGGGGCGGGTATAGACATCTCCCAGCTTCGCTATCTTCTGGCTGATCGTCCGGGCTTCGGTCTGGGTGATGAACTTGGAGGACTGGATGCTATCAACCATCAACCGCAGTTCGTAGGGCTTGAACTCCGGCTCGGTGATGTAGTAGCCCCATCGTCTGGCATCATACACCACGGGAACGCCGAAATCGTCATGTAGTCGCAGAATATCGTTGTAGATGGTTTTGGTGGATGCTTCAATGCCATTTGACAAAAGGAAGTCTTGTATGCGGTTGGCGTTCTGGGGATGCTCCTTTGTAGCATGGGCATAGAGGAAGTCCCGGATGTAGAGCAACTTCACGCCCTGCATGGAGGAACGCCCGCCCCGTGTCGGCCCCTGTGCTTTCTTCTTTTGGTTCAACTCCCGAACCCGTTCATTGATTTCTTCACGGCTAAGTCCCCACTTTTCATCGTCTGCCATTGGTATCCCTCCCGTGGTGATAGTTATAGTAAAAGGGCGGGTAATCCGCCCTTGACCAATTATTCCAAATCGCTGATAGCCAAAAGTTCAGCAATCATTTTGTCCAAAAGAGATAGGTATTTGGGATCAATGCGATGGATAGAATCCAGTCTCATAGAATCCTCGGGTCGCTCTGTTCCGAAAAGAACATAGTCAGCTGATAGTCCCAGAACATTACAGACCTTCACCAACATTTTTACAGAAATACCGGTTCTGCCCCGCTCCAACTCTGCGAGGTAGGAAACACTAACATCCAATTTTTCTGCAAATTTCTCTCGGGTGTAGCCCATATTTTCTCGGGCTTGTCTAATCCGTGTGTGCAATACTATCACCTCTACATATAGTATCGGTTATAGTTGACAAAAAGAAAATCAACTAATACTGTATGTAAAACATCTTGCATTAGTTGATGCGATGTGATATAGTTATTGCATCCAACTTTTAGAAAGGGATGCTAACAATGACTGAAAAGAAAATAATCAAAGAAAAAGCAAACAAACTCAATTTCTTGGTACTGATTCCTGCTTTGGGAACACTCGCCCTTTTAGTTTTGTCATTTATGATGTTGATACAAGGGGATTCTAATACTGCTATGTGGTTTGTATTCACCGTGATTGCAGCAGTTATTACAGTTTTCGTTTGGTTGGCTACTGCCGGAAGCGAGATTGTTGTCACCGATAAGCGAATCTATGGCAGGGTTGCATTTGGTAAGCAGGTAGACTTGCCTTTGGACTCTGTAAGTGCTGTTGCGACTACCGCATTTACTCAGGGTGTTTCTGTTTCTACTTCTTCTGGAAGAATTACATTCCTGTTCCTTTCCCAAAAAGAGCAGATTGCCAGCACGATTAGAAAACTTCTGGTTGATCGTCAGCAGAAGCCTGTTGCTGCTACTACGATCAAGCAGGAAATCCCCCAGAGCAATGCAGAAGAACTGAGAAAGTATAAGGAACTGCTGGACATGGGTGTTATCAGCAAGGAAGAGTTTGACGCAAAGAAGAAGCAACTGCTGGGCCTGTAATTATGCTTATTGATAACAGCAGAACCTTTCTTCACAGTTTTTTCTTAGGTGGCGATACCTATTCTGCGGATGCGATTGACCGTAAAGTTGATTCTTTCGTTATCCAATTCTGCATTGAGAATAAGATGATTGATGTCGTGTATGACCATGATAAAAGAATGTATCGTATCCTGCCAGAAGGGAAGGAAGTAATCAAAACAAGATAAGAAACAGGGTGCCAATTTCGGCACCCTGTTCCATTTTACCCTTCCAAAAGTCCAATATACTTATAAGCCGTGGTTCTGCTGATATCACAGACCCGTGCCAATTCGCTGACATTCAACTGCTTATTCTTATAAGCGGGATAGTGGCGGAGGAAGATAGGCGGGATGTCCTCTTTGCTCACCTGCGGCCGCCCGATCTGCTTCCCCTTTGCCCTTGCGTTATCCATTCCAGACCGCACACGGGAGCGGATCATAGCCAGTTCCAACTGACTGAATACACCCGCCATCTGTAAAAAGGCTTCGCTCATGGGGTCGGCTTGTCCGTTCCGGCAATCCAGAGTGATAGAGCCAACAATCACCAACCGCAGGTGCTTCTCCCGCACAATTTCAATGATCTCACACAACTGCTGTGTGCTTCTGGCAAGGCGGGAAACCTCTAACACAATGATGGTATCTCCCGGCTGCGCCTGTGCGAACATCTGGGCTTGCTGGCTCTTGACCTTAGCATCGCCGTGTTCGTATTCCATGAAGATCTCCACGGCTCCTGCCGCTTTCAGTTCCCGAACCTGTCTGTTGATGTCCTGTCGGGTTTCGTTGGTGCTACATCTGGAATATCCGTAATCCATAACTCTTTCTCCTCCTGGGTAGCGGGGCTGATTGCCCCGCCCTTTATGCGCTGATGGTGAAGCGGCGGCTGCTGACCTGTTTGGTGTAAGCCTTGTAGAGATCGGGCAGAACCTTCTTGAAAGAGGTGCTGTCAAAGCGATTGGAGAGAACGGAGGTGTAGCGGACGATGTAGTGTCCGGCAATCAGTTCTTCCACCTCTCTGGCTTCCATCTCAGCCTTGATGCTGTCCCTAACCTTATCGGCTTCGGCTTTCAGTTCCTCCATCATGGCTTCGTATTTGTTCAGCAGTTCAATCTTGGCAAGCAGTTCAATTTTGGACATGGTAGGTATCTCCTTTGGTGTTTGAAGTGTTGTGCCGTCTCTCCGGCTGCCACAAGCTCCTTTGTGTTTGATGTAGGACTTACAACAGGCTTGTTGTTGAAATTGGGCTGTCCCTCATTGCTCCTTTATTATACTACGAAATTCGTAATTTGTCAATACGCAAATCGTAATTATTTACTACGAAATGCGAAATATTTTTTCGCCTTGCGTATTGATTTGCTACGAAATTCGTGTTATACTGTCCAGAAGGAAGGAGGGAAGGAATGTGATAAAGTTCAAAGTCAAGGTGATGCTTGCCATGCGGGGCATGACCCAGAAGGAACTTGCGGAACGCACGGGCATCCGCCCGCCTACGGTGTCCGCTATCTGTGTCGGCTCGGTGAAGCACTTGCCCGTGGATGCTCTGGAAAAGATTTGTGATGTGCTGGACTGTCAGCCCGCAGACCTCATGGAGTATGTGCGGGAGGGTGTCCAGTAAAACAAATGATTTCGTGGTCAGTTGCGGTGGCTTCCAGAAGCGCAGAAAACAGGGGGAAAACAGCCCCGATTCTGTCAGCGAAACACGCAACCCCTTTTCGCTAACACCCCGGCACACATTTCGGGAAAAAACCTTTTCATTTTCAAGATGGCGGTATGGGGTGGCTCACACGCCCACGAAATGACACTTTTGTTTCGGATGACGGTTTTCACGCCCATCATCGTCCAGAAGCAACAGAAGCCGACAGACGGCCTACAACGAAAAAATGCGGCGGTAGCCGCTTCAAGATCGCCCCGTCTGGGGTTTTGGCTCTTTGAAGCGACTGCCGCCGCACTTTCTTATTTCCAGTCTTTGAGTAGGTCATCTATTGCCATGTCAAGGGCAGTTTTCATGCTCTTTTCCATGATGCTCAAAATCTCTTTTTCCAGAATGGACTATTGCTTTTTCTTATCTTTCTTCTTTTTCTCTCTGTCTCTCTGACCGCTGTTGTCAATCCTCATTTGATCCTCACCTCGCTTATTATCTTCACTTCTGGGATCTCCATTGCTTCCGCTTCTGCCCTCTTGGCAGCTTCCCTTGCATCATACTCTTGGCGTATCTTGCGGTGGGCAGCATGGATGATTTGCTCTGGGGTATAGCCATCTTTATACATGGTTGGGTAGTAGTCTGGGATTTGTCTATCTAAATATTCAAATAAGCCCATAATTGTTTCCTCCTTTTCTTTGTTTTCGGGGTTTGGCGGGAGGACCGTGGAACACGGCCCTCCCTAAGAAGATAAAATATCTTGGAGTTGTGAGTGCGAAGCACGAACAACGGAAAGATATTTTATCTTCGCTACGCCCCCGGTATCCTCAATTTTATATAAAAGTTCTGACCGCACGGTTGAACGGCTCTGCCCAAAAGCCGTCCAGTTCCACTTACTTCTGGACAAAAAGCATCCCCCTGCTTCTCTTACTCTTGGAAGCAGGGGGGAGACTTTATTAGAAGTTGGAAGCGGTGGGCATTGCCACAACAGCGGGGATAGCCTTGACAACCTTAGCCTTGACGGTAGCACGAACCTTGGCCTTTCTTGCGCCCAGCTTGTGCTCTGCGATTTCCCGCTTGGCCTTCTCAACGGTGAAGCCGACCTTGAAGTTGTCCAGGAACCAGCTCTTGATGGTGGGATAAGAGTCACCATCATTGACATGCTGTTCAAACTCTGCCTTCTGGACTTCGGTGCCCTTAAACTCAACATAGTCCATCATCAGATCAAAGTTCAGACCCTTGTAGGACTGCTTCTTGACCTTGGGAGAGATAGCAGACAGGGAATAGGTGGGGTGGGCGTCCATGGCAGCCATCAGAGCCTTATACTGAGCAGTGCCGGAGATGCCAGACTTCTTGAAGTTCTGCTCGGTGCCGACAATCTGCTTGTTGAAGTGGTCAAAGGTGAAGTAGGTAGCGGTCTTGACGGTGGTGGAAGAGGTGGAGGAAGAAGTAGTGTTAGTCATAATGTTGTCCTTTCCGGCTCATAGGCCATTCAAAAAAATATTTTTTAGGTTTGTGGGGACTTTGTTTTGTTCTCGTGTCCCTCACTCTTTATGGCCATATTATACCATAGGGAGTATCCAATACCTTTCCTACCCCATAAATCTTTTTCTTCTTTTTTCAAAAAAGTTTTTTGCCAGTTGATGATAGGATGATGGGGAGTTGTTCGTAGTTGATGGTGCTTGTAAAAAGATGATGGCGAGATGTTCAATTTAGTTCAAGGGTCTTGTTTCGTGAACAGGAGATGTGCTACAATGCTTCCAGAGTAGAGATGCGCAGTAGATGCGCAAAAGAGAACCGCTCTGCCAACGCAGAGCGGAAATACGGGAACCTAAGACGATTTCAGCAGCCGGTAGAGCGGGATTAGGGGAGCGAAGCTCCCCAATCCTTGGTAAGGATGAGGTCGCCAGTTCAAATCTGGCTAGCAGCTCCATAACAAAACTTGTGCACGAACGCTATATGCTGCTATAGCTCAGCCGGTAGAGCGCATCCTTGGTAAGGATGAGGTCGCCAGTTCAAATCTGGCTAGCAGCTCCAAAGATACTCCGAAGTGAAAGCTTCGGAGTTTTTGTTTCATGCGCCGCAAAACTGGCGGCCTCATCCCATGCCCAAAGGGCAGATTCAAGCGGGAGGTCGTAAGGCTTCCGCGAAATCAGAGATTTCGCGGAAACCGGGTTGCCAGTTCAAATCTGGCTAGCAGCTCCAAAGATACTCCGAAGTGAAAGCTTCGGAGTTTTTTGTTTCATGCGCCGCAAGCACTGTCTTTCGTGATTTGCGGCAATCTGATCGGCTTCCATTTTCGGCACCTTTGTGCTATAATGATGCAAATTGATTCGAAAGGAAGAGATTGCATGAAATGGCTTGAAGAAATGCATCATCCTGAAAAATACTGGAAAATATTCCTGAAATGGGGTCTGCTGGGCCTGATTATGGGCCTGATCGGCGGTGTCCTGGGAGCGGCATTTCACCATACGCTGCATTTTGTGACCCACCTTCGGGGCGGGCATCCCTGGCTGATTTTGCTGCTGCCTGTGGGTGGTTTGCTGACGGTTGCGATCTACCGGGTATTCGGAATGAGAAATAACAGGGGCACCAATGAGATCATCGATGCCATTCTAAATGGCGGTACGGTGAATCCACTGGTGGCGCCGGTGATTTTTGCCGCCACATCCCTCACCCATCTCTTTGGCGGTTCTGCCGGCCGGGAAGGCGCTGCGCTGCAGCTGGGCGGCAGTGTTGCATCCAAGCTGGGTAAATTATTGAGACTGAAGGAAGAAGAGCGGACAGTGCTGATTATGAGCGGCATGAGTGCTGTCTTTGCAGGCCTTTTTGGAACGCCCCTGACGGCAACCTTATTTACGATGGAATTTGCCTCTGTCGGTACCATTTTTTCTCCCGCACTGCTGCCGTGTTATCTGGCAGCATTTACGGCTGCGAGTGTTTCTGCCGGTATGGGTGTTCATGCTGAAACAGTCATTCTGGAAAATGCGGTGAAATTCACTGCCGCCACCAATGCCCGGGTCCTGGTCCTGGCGGTGATGGTTGGTGTGCTGGGAATTCTGATGTGCTATGTGTTCCATAAGGCGGAGCACTATGCTGCAAAGCGCTTTCCCAATCCCTGGATTCGGATCACAGTGGGCGCGGTGACAGTGGCAGTCATGACACTGCTGGTGGGAGATCACCGGTATAACGGCGCAGGTATGGAGATGGCGCTCGGCGCGGTTGCCGGAGAAGCGGAATGGTATGATTTTCTGCTGAAGCTGCTCTTTACCGCTGTGACCCTCTCTGCCGGCTTCAAGGGCGGTGAGATCGTTCCTACCTTCTGTATTGGCGCTACCTTCGGCTGTGCTCTGGGCGGCCTTCTGGGCCTTGACGCAGGATTTGCTGCGGCGCTGGGACTGGTAGGCTTGTTCTGCTGTGTGACCAACAGCCCCATCACAGCCATCATCCTGAGCATCGAGATGTTCGGCAGTGTGAATGTGTACATCTTTGCTTTCGTCTGTGTGATTGCCTATGTGATTTCGGGTAACTGGGGTCTGTATGCCAGCCAGATCATCCAGTTCTCCAAAGCGCGCATGGTGAAAAAGCACTTGCATGATCATCGGGAACAAAACGCCAACCATTAAAGGTTGGCGTTTTTACTGCGGTATTCTGTTGGTGTGCAGCCGGATTCTTCCCGGAAAGATTTCGTAAAATAGCTCATATCCTGAAAGCCGCAGCGGACAGCGATCTCGCCGATTTTGTCATCTGACGCGATTAGCTGTTGGGCAGCCTGCTGGATCCGGTATTGCTTGACATACCGGATGGGACTGGTCCCGATGGTCGCACGGAAGCAGCGCAGGGCTTCACTTTCACTGATGGCAGCGCTGGCGGCGATGCGGCTGGTGGTCAGTTCAGAGGTAAGGTTCTCATGAATAAAGGACAGCATGATTTTAATACGCTCGGCATCGCGCAGGGATTTTCCCGGGCAGGATCGGCGTACAGATGGCAGATTGCAGTGAAGCTGCCAGATCAGTTCAGAGAGCGCGTCCCGGGTGCGGAATTCGAATCCCGGCTGTTCTGATGTGCAGTTTTGCCATGCGGCCTCGATGGCTTCCAGAGCGGCTTTTTGCCAGGGAATATCCGGGGATAATGGAATTAGATCCAGGTCGGAATGGTCCAGCAGAGGCTGGATAAAGCGCTGGTGAAAGATGCTGTCCATACTAGCACCAACCAGCCGTGGATGGAAGACCATGGAATGGAACCGGCAGCCGGTTGCCGCGTCATCCCAGGCAGCGTGGAGGACACCGGAATTGATAAAGAAACCTTCCCCAGTCCGGAGGATTTGTTTTTTATTGCCGGCGGCAATGGTGCAGCTTCCGGCGCTGATTACGACGGCTTCCAGCTCTTCGTGCCAGTGCCAGGGAACATCCATTTTGCTGAAATCATCATGATAGCAGGCGATGGGAAAAGCCGTGGTTCCGTGCTGCAGTAGTTCCCGGCCCCTGCTGTCAACGGTTGTGCGGCATTCTGCGATTGCCATATGCGTCTCCTTTGGCGGTTTTGTCATATAAAATGAGCGAAATCGACCTAACACATTCATGAGATTGCTGGTATAATCATAGCAGAAATTCAGGAGGAACGCAATATGGTACATTTGCTTCTTGTGATCATTTATATTTCGTTTGTCAGTCTTGGCCTGCCGGATGCGCTGCTTGGAGCGGCATGGCCCTCCATGTCCGCTCAGTTCGAGGTGCCGGTGTCCTATGCCGGCGCAATTTCCATGATCATCGCAGTGGGTACGGTTGTCTCCAGTCTGCTCAGTGAGCGGATGACCAAATGGCTGGGACCCGGAAATGTCACAGCCATCAGTGTGGCGATGACAGCTCTTGCGATTTTCGGTTTTTCCCTCAGTGATGCTTACTGGATGCTGCTTGCGTGGGCAGTGCCCTATGGCCTGGGTGCGGGCAGCGTAGATGCAAGCCTGAACAACTATGTGGCGCTGCACTATGCCAGCCGGCATATGAGCTGGCTGCATTGTATGTGGGGTCTTGGTGCTTCCCTGGGACCGTATATTCTGGGCTATGCTCTGTCCGGCGGTCTGCCCTGGAACATAGGTTACCGCTATATCGCCTTCCTTCAGATTGTTCTGACGGCGCTGCTGGTTTTCTGTATCCCAATGTGGAAAAACGGTACCTGCGGTGCTGCGGGAGAGAACGATGCTCCTGGAAAGCCTCTGGGCCTGAGACAGATCGCTGCAATTCCGGGGGCAAAAGAGGTCATGCTTGCGTTCTTCTGCTACTGCGCCGCGGAGCAGACAGCAATCCTCTGGGGCAGTTCTTATCTGTTCCTGCACATCGGTATGGATGAGCAGACGGCGGCCGGATTCGGCAGCCTGTTTCTGATCGGCCTGACTGCAGGCCGCGGTCTCAGCGGTTTTCTGACCTATAAGCTCAGTGATATCCGAATGATTCGTCTGGGCCAGGGCATCATGGTGCTGGGAATCGGGGTAATGGTTCTGCCGCTTGGCCAATGGTCCGCGATGATTGGTCTGATGATCATCGGCCTTGGATGCGCGCCCATTTATCCGTGTATCATTCACTCCACCCCGGTCCATTTCGGTCCGGAGAAATCCCAGGCGCTGATCGGTGTCCAGATGGCCAGCGCCTACGTGGGCATTGTGGCGATGCCGCCGTTGTTCGGCATCATTGCCAACCACATCACGGTTTCTTTGCTGCCTGCATATTTGGCGGTAATCACGGTGCTGATGATCGTCATGTGTGAACGGCTGAACAAAAAGTGCGCCCATGCATAAAATACTTGCAGTTTTCGCCAAAAGACGGTATACTGTTGTTATTGAAAATGATGGAGGTAATTCCGAATGAGCGACAAGTTTGCAAACAACAAGTTTTCTGTCATGGCCGGCGGCAAGGAAGTCGTCTGCGATATTCTCTTCAAGTTTCAGAGCAAGGAGACCGGCAAGCATTACATGGCCTTTACCGATCACTCCAAGGACCGTGAAGGCAATCCCAGCGTTTTCTATGCAACCTATGATCCTGATGCCGAGAGTATCGACCTGGCTCCCATCCAGAGTGAACAGGAGTGGCTGATGGTTCGCGACATGATGCAGACTCTGCAGGAAGAGGCAATCAACGAGATGCGTCAAAAGCTGATGGAAGCCCATCAGGCGCAGCAGGAACTGGCTGAGAAGGAACAGACTGAAGAACAGTAAAAAAGAAAGAGTCCGGTGCAAACCGGACTCTTTTAATATTATCTTTCAAAGCGGCCTTTTTTCACTTTTTTGAAGCACAGTCCTGCCAGCCAGTTGCCCAGGAACGCAATCGCGATGCCCAGAACGATGGACACAATCACGTCGGTGGGGTAGTGGACATACAGATACAGCCGGGAGAAGGCAATCAGCACCGCGAGGATCATGGCGGGGATGCCCATCTTTTTGTTATTGATCAGCAGCACGGTGGCGGCTTCGAAGGATGCGATGGTATGACCGGAGGGGAAGGAGAAGTCGTGCAGACCATGGACAAGCAGGTCAATGGTGATGCCGAACTCCTGAGCCTGGAAGTCATAGGGTCTGATTCTTCCAACCAGGGGTTTTAGGGTCATGTTGCAGACCACAAGGCCGATCAGCAGAGCAAATGCCATACCCAGGCCGGTCTTTCGGTGTTTTTTGAGGATCAGCAGGAGCACGGCCCATGCGATCCAGCCAATGCCGTCCTCACCGAAATAGGTGATCATAGGCATCAGAAAGTCCAGGAAACCACTCTGGAGATTTGCCTGGATCCAGTCCAGAATGGGCAGATCAAAGCTCACTGCCAGAGCATTCAGCAGATTCAGGATCATTTATGTACCTCCTCCTTGCTGTGCTTCTGAGGTGCGAAGACCCACCGCTGCTGGATCATGAAGCTGACAATGTACAGCACCGTCATGACCACAGCATAGATCAGGGTGCGCAGGCCCGTGGCGGTGTCAGGAATGCTCAGCAGAGCATAAACGCCCTGGGTCAGCAGCGCCTGGGCAGCCAGCTGGGGGATGGCCAGAGCGTAGTAGCGCAGCATGGCTTTGCCGGTGGAGGCATTGGTCCGGAAAACCACCTTCTTGTTCATGAAGAAATTGAACAGGGAGGAGACCACACGCGCACCTGCGGTGCAGACGGCTGTCAGGGCAAAACCCACAAGAAAAGTGTGCAGCAGCGCGTCCAGCAGGGCGTAAAGTCCGTTATCCAGAATGGCGCTGAGAATGGAAACGGCGGTATAGCGGAAGAAATGGGCCAGGATCAGTTTGTAGATCCGCCAGGAGTCCCGGATGGGGTGGAAGTGGGAGCTGGCATTCTCCTCGATGTAAACGGTACGGATCTTGACTTCGTCAAAATCGATGCCGTTGGTCTTTATGGCAAGGAGCATATTGGTCTCATACTCGAATCGGTCGCCTTTGACAGTGCAGAATATTTCCAGGGCGCTACGGGGAATGGCACGCAGACCGGTCTGGGTGTCGGAGAGCGTCATGCCCACAAAGATCTTGAATACGGCGGAAGTGGTCTTGTTGCCGAAGCTGCTGCGGGCGGGAACGTCTGCCTGATTGAAATCGCGGCAGCCCAGGGTCACATTGCCGGTTTCCAGCATGTGCTCGACGCAGGCTCTGGTATCTGCAGGGTGGTGCTGGTTGTCGCCGTCCACAGTGACGACACCGAAACCGTCGGGACGATTGGCAAGAAACCAGGTGAATGCAGTTTTCAGAGCGGCGCCTTTGCCCCGGTTGACCTCGTGGTGGAGCAGATGGATCTCGGGATGCTGCGCCGCGGCGTCGGTGAAATAGTGCAGGTTCTCGGGTTTGCTGCCGTCGTTGACCAGAATGATATCCGTAAAACCGTATTCCAGCAGGCCGTCGATGACGGCCACCAGCTTCTCGTCAGGATCCAGAGAAGGCAGGACTACCGAAATATTGGAAAGGTCTTTCATTAGATCGCCTCATCTTCTTTATGATTGAGTCTACATAGTAAACTCATCATACTATATCATATTTTTGGGAAAAAGCAAAGGCTATTGCGAAAATCTTAATGGCTTTTTGGTCCCGGTCCCCAAATCTTGACAGTGCGGTGCGCCAATGGTAAAATTGGAAATATATAAATGGGAAGGTGTGTGCTTTTTGTGGATAAAAACCGGAAAAACAGCCGATTCTGGCTGGCTCTGGTGATCTTCAGCCTCACAGGGCAGATCGCCTGGGTTGTGGAGAATATGTATTTCAATGTGTTCATCTATAAGATGTTCAATGCCTCTGCCGATGCCATCTCCCTGATGGTGGG
This sequence comes from Oscillospiraceae bacterium, assembly GCA_017620525.1. Taxonomy (GTDB): domain Bacteria; phylum Bacillota; class Clostridia; order Oscillospirales; family Oscillospiraceae; genus Faecousia. The sequence goes on from JAGAUY010000007.1 coordinate 13,364, forward strand.
CGCCAGCGCCGCTTCCGCCACCATCACGACGCTGCTCATCGGCGCGCTGTCCGACAAGATCGGAAAGCGTAAGCTTTTCATCTGCGGCGGCTACATCCTGTGGGGCATCACCATCTGGAGCTTTGCCCTGATCCGCACGGATGTGATCCACGTGCTGTTTCCTGCAGTGGCATCCGCCACGTCCGTGGGCGTCAGCCTGGTGATCATCATGGACTGCGTGATGACATTTTTCGGTTCCTCTGCCAATGATGCCTGCTTTAACGCGTGGTTGACGGAGTCCACGGATTCTACCAATCGGGGTGCTGCAGAAGGCATCAATGCCATGATGCCCCTGCTTGCGATATTGGTGGTGTTCGGCGGCTTTATGGGATTTGATCTGGACCGTTCCGAAAGCTGGGTCACGATCTTCAACATCATCGGTGTGGCGGTGATCGCCATTGGTGTTTCGGGATTCTTTCTGATTCATGATACGGCGGTCCGATCTGAAGAGAACAGCCATTATTTCTCTAATATTTTCCATGGCTTCCGCCCCGGTGTGATCAGGCGGAACAAGACGCTCTATGCCTCGCTGATTGCGTTTTCCGTATTCAATATCTCCATTCAGACCTATATGCCCTACCTGATTCTCTATTATAACGTCAGTCTGAAGCTGGACAACTATGTATTGATCATGGCTCCTGCGGTAATCCTGGCGGCGGTATTCACGGCTTTCTACGGCCGGGTCTACGATAAAATGGGATTCCGGAAGGCTGCAGCGCCTGCGATTGTACTGCTGATGGCGGGGTATGTGTTCCTGTATTTGTGCAAAAACACGCTGCTGGTCTTTGTGGGCAGCCTTCTGATGATGTGCGGCTATCTGTCCGGCATGGCGGTGTTTGGCGCTGTGGTCCGTGATTATACGCCGGAGAATAAGGCGGGAATGTTCCAGGGACTTCGGATCTTCAGCCAGGTGCTGATCCCCGGCATCATCGGTCCCGCCATCGGCGCGAAGGTGCTGGCCAATGCGGAGCAGGTCCTGAACGATGACGGTACCTATTCCTTTGTTCCCAATGAGAATATCTTCCTGGCGGCTTTCGTGGCGGCGGTATTCGTCTGGATCGCGCTGGCGCTGGTGTTTCATCTGATGAAGAAGGAGGCGCGTTATGCTGGTTGATTTGATGACAACTGCGGGAGAAAACCTGAAGGGACAACCCTGGAATGTATATCCCAGACCCCAGATGAAGCGGGATTCCTGGCTCAATCTGAACGGCGTGTGGGACTTTTCGGTGGACTGTCAGAATCAGGGCGGGATCCGGGTGCCATTTTGTCCGGAAAGCCGTCTTTCCGGAATCGGAAGACATTACGATGAGGGTAGCCTGCTGTGCTACAGCCGCAGCTTTCAGCTTCCGGAGGACTTTAACCGGGGCAGAGTTCTGCTGCACATTGGAGCGGCCGATCAGCGGGCGGATGTTTTTCTGAATAACAAACCCCTGGGGGCTCATGAGGGAGGCTACGAGTCGTTCACCATCGACATTACGGAACATCTGTCGAAGGAAAACAGGCTGCAGATCTGCTGCTTTGATGATCTGACCGATCAGGCCTTTCCATACGGAAAGCAGACTTTGAAGCGGGGCGGTATGTGGTACACTCCGGTGTCCGGTATCTGGCAGACGGTTTGGCTGGAAAGCGTTCCTAAGACTTACATCAAAAAGCTGAATATCGAAAACAGGGGTGCCTCTGTGGTGATCAGCACGGAGCCTGCCCTTGACGGCACGGTCAGCGTGGAAGGCCTTGGTGTATTCGCACTTGAACACGGCACAGTCACGATCACGCCTGAGAATCCACGTTTCTGGAGTCCCGAGGATCCGTATCTCTACGACTTTACCGTGGAAGCAGGCGATGATAAAGTCGGTTCCTACTTCGCCATCCGTACCCTGGAAATCAAAAAAGCAGGTGCATATCAACGGCTGTGTCTCAACGGCAGACCGTATTTCTTCCATGGTCTGTTGGATCAGGGATACTGGCCGGACGGACTGTTTACTCCTGCAGAGCCTGCCTGCTATGCAGAAGACATTCTGGCCATGAAGCGCCTGGGCTTTAATATGCTGCGTAAGCACATCAAAGTGGAGCCGGAGGAATTCTATTATCAGTGCGACAGGCTGGGCATGATCGTATTCCAGGACATGGTCAGCAACGGCGCGTACAGCTATATTCGTGATACCGTCCTGCCGACGGTCTCCCTGGCCTCCCAGAAGCTCATGCCAGACCGGAATCTCCACCGGGATGAGCGGACACGCAGGATGTTCCAGAAGGGGATGGAAGCCGCGGTAAAGCAGTTGAAGAACCATCCGAGCATCTGCTGCTGGACGATCTTCAACGAAGGCTGGGGCCAGTTCGACAGCGACAGTGTCTATGAGCAGTTCCGCAGACTGGATGATACCCGCTTCATCGATACTACCTCCGGCTGGTTCCGGCGGAAGAAGACCGATGTGGACAGCCGCCATGTGTATTTCCGAAAGGTAAAACTGGAGGGTGGGGAGAAGCCTCTGGTGCTGTCTGAGTTCGGCGGATATTCCTATAAGATTGATGGCCACGCGTTCAATCCGGACGAGACCTACGGCTATGGAAAGTTCCGGACACGGGAAGAATTTGTGGACGCAGTCCGCAGGCTGTATCTGGAGCAGGTGGTGCCCTGCGTCCGCAGGGGCCTGTGTGCGGCGGTTTATACCCAGGTGTCCGATGTGGAGGATGAGACCAACGGCCTGGTGACCTACGACCGCAAGGCCGAAAAGCTGAAGCCGGAGGAAATGCTGCCCATTGCACGGGCACTGGAAGATGCCATGGAATAAAAATGGTTGCAACTTTCGGGGTTTTAGGCTAAAATATAGGAAAACGCAAAGGAGGGAGCGCCGATGAGCGGTATCCCCGCGAAAGAGACCATGGATCAGATCGCGGATCTGTTCAAGGGATTTGCTGATTCGACCCGGGTGCATATTCTGTCGCTGCTGCATCAGCATCAGGAACTGTGCGTGACGGACATTGCCGAAGCCGTGGAACTGTCCCAGAGCGCCATCTCCCATCAGCTGCGGATCCTGAAGCAGATGCATCTGATCAAATACCGCCGGGAGGGTAAAAATATCCTCTATTCGCTGGCGGATGACCATGTGAAGACCATTTTGCAGATGGGTCTGGAGCATGTGCTGGAATAAAAAGAAATCCCAGTCCGGATGGACTGGGATTTTTGTTATCCGATTGTGGGAAGCAAATCCTTGCTGATGGGGCAGTCGTAGCCTTCCTCGGTGGCGGCACGGAATTCTGCTCTGGCCTTTTCCAGGAGGATGTGATCGGTCATCAGGTCGGCAACGCTTCCGGCCAGGACTTTAGCGGCATAGATCAGACCCTTATAGGCAAAGGTAGTCTTGCCGGCGGAGACGATCTGCCAGGAATGACCGGGGCAGCCGGAGGGCCAGGTCACAGCAGTAAACTGGGCGGTGGGGGTCAGCCAGCTGACGTCGCCGACATCGGAGGAACCGGGATTGAAGTGATTGGACGGGACATAGGGGATGACGAAGTCGTTGACGGCGGCATTGCCGTTGTCAGACTTTTCTGCCACAAATGCCCGGACGGTCCGGTTTTCCTCAGTGCGGTCACCGGGAAGACCCTCAGTGTGATAGGTGGTCTTCAGGGTGGCGGCATAGGTCAGTTCCTTCTGGGTGTAGCTGGGCAGGGGAACAGCCAGCAGGTTATCATAGAGAAGCTGCTCCAGAACCTCGTTGGAAACCGTGCTGGAGGTGCCGTCGATCTGCCGGGAACTCACCTGAGTCTCGGTCATCAGAGCGGCGCCCCGGGCGATGTTATCCACCCGCTTCAGCAGAGCCTTGGCCTTGCGGACATTCTCTCCGCGGACCATGTAGATCAGCTTTGCAGTGGGCTGCACCACGTTGGGGGACAGACCGCCTGCATCGGCGAAAGAGTAGTGGACAGAGCACTTGGGTTCCATATGCTCACGCAGGAACTGAACGCCCACATTCATCAGTTCTGCCGCATCCAGGGCGGAGCGGCCATGCTGGGGATTCCCGGCTGCATGGGCGGCGATGCCGGTGAAGGTATATTCCACCTGAATACTGGCGGCATTGGATCCGGTGGAGATCTCGTTGACATCACCGGGATGCCAGCACAGGGCAGCATCCAGATCCCGGAACATACCGTCTCTGGCCATGAAGGTCTTGCCTGCGCAGCCTTCTTCACCGGGACAGCCGTAGAAGATCACGGTGCCCTTCAGCTCGCCGGCCTCAATGGCCTGCTTGACGGCGATGGCAGCACCCAGGGAAGCAGCACCCAGCAAATTGTGGCCGCAGCCCTGACCGCAGCCGCCCTCCACCAGAGGGCGCTTTTCGGTGATGCCTGCTTCCTGAGAAAGGCCGGACAGAGCGTCATATTCGCCGAGAATGCCGATATAGGGTCTGCCGCTGCCATAGGTGCCGGAGAAGGCGGTGGCAATGCCGCAGAGGTTTTCCTGCACATTGAAGCCTTCGCTGCGCAGTACCTCCACATAGGCAGCTGTGGACCGGTGTTCCATCATGGAAAGCTCGGCATAGGTCCAGATCTTATCACTCAGGGCGGTGAGCACCGGACGCTTGGTTTCAATGATATCGTAAAGTTTCTGCTTGTCCATAATTACAGCACCTTGGAAAGGAAGTCCTGCAGTCTGTGATGTTGGGGGTGGTCAAAGATCTGGGCGGGAGTACCTTGCTCCAGCAGCTGACCATCGGCCATAAACAGGACCCGGTTGCCGACTTCGCGGGCAAAACCCATCTCGTGGGTGACCACGACCATGGTCATGCCGCCCCGGGCCAGTTCCTTCATAACCTCCAGAACTTCGCCGACCATTTCGGGGTCCAGAGCGGAGGTGGGTTCGTCGAAGAGCATGACTTCGGGTTCCATCATCAGCGCGCGCACGATGGCGATACGCTGCTTCTGACCGCCGGACAGCTGGATGGGATAAGCGCCGGCGCGGTCCTTCAGGCCGACACGGTCCAGCAGCGCCAGTGCCTTCTGCTCGGCTTCTGCCTTGTCCATGCCCAGAACCTTGATGGGGGCCAGGGTCATGTTATCCAGAATGGTCTTGTGAGGGAAGAGGTTGAAATGCTGGAACACCATGCCCATCTTCTGGCGATGGAGGTTGATGTCGACCTTTTCGGTCTTACCTGCCTTGTTGGTGAATTTCTTCTTGGTGATGTCGATGTTGTGGAAAATGATCTCGCCGTCGGTGGGGACTTCCAACAGGTTCAGGCTGCGCAGCAGCGTGGATTTACCGGAGCCGGAGGGGCCGATGACGACCATCACGTCCCCCTTATTGATGTCCACGGAGACATTGTCCAGGGCATGGAGCGCACCTTTGTTATAGTATTTCTTCAGGTTCTTGACCTGGATCAGCTTATCGCTTGTCGCCACGGCTCATTCTCCTTTCAAAGTACTCGATGATCTTGGAGGTGGGGAAGGTCAGGCAGAAGTAGACGCATGCCGCAATGATCAGAGGCTCGCCGATGAAATAGGTGGCGGACTTGATGGAGTTGACGGCAAACATGACTTCCTGCACACCGATGGTCCAGCAGATGGAGGACTCCTTGATGATGGTCACGAATTCGTTGGCGATGGCGGGCAGGATATTCTTGATGGCCTGGGGCAGGATGATATAGCGCATATTCTGGAACTGGGTCATGCCGAGGCTCCGGGCGGCTTCGGTCTGGCCGCCGTCGATGGACTGGATGCCGGAGCGGATGATCTCGGACAGATATGCGCCGGAGTTCAGGGAAAGGGCAATAACACCGGGGATCATACGCTCAAAGCGGATGATGCCGAAGAGCTTGAAAGCGGGCAGGGAAACATCGGCCAGCAGGATGTAATAGACGATGAACAGCTGGACCAGCAGAGGGGTTGCGCGGAAGACTTCCACATAAATGTTTGCGATGAGGCTGACGGGGTTGAATTTGCTGATCGTTCTGGCAAAACCGCTGTACCCGGGTTTGTCCAGGAAACCGAGAGGACGGATGTTGGACATACGCATCAGCGCCAGAACCAGTGCCAGCACAAAACCAAACAGAACCGTCAGCGCCGACAGCGTGACAGTGGTAATCAGACCTTCCAGGAAGAGCTGAATGTAGCTGAATGCGGCTTCAAAGCCTTTTGCAGATAACAAGAATGATTGCTCCTTTCTATTTTTGACATGGCTGAACACCTCTTAAAAATAGCCGTTAAAGCAATGGCCATTTTTAGAAGGTGTTCCCTTATCAACACAACTGCCCCGGAAGGAGATCTTCCGGGGAGTTGGCGGATAAATTTTGATTATTCGACGGGGACCTCGCCGTCTTCCAGCAGACCCTCGTACTTTTCGCCGGTGGACAGCTCGTTGGCCTCAGCGACGAAACGGGACATGGAGCCGTCTTCAAGAGCAGCCTGGATGGCCAGGTTGACAGCAGCCAGCAGAGCGGGGTTGTTCTTGTTGACACCGACGACGGAGCCTTCCTGATCGTAGGGAACGTTCAGAACAACACACAGTTCGGGATAGTTCTTGGCATAGGTCTCAGCAACGACGGTCTCGATAAAGGCGCCGTCCAGCTTGCCGCCGATGACTTCGGCAATGATGTCGGTGACCTTGCCCAGCTCAACGATGTCGGCATCGGGGGTGTTCTCCTTAGCCAGGTCTGCCTGGATGGAGCCGATCTGAGCACCGATCTGATACTCAGCCTTGTTGGCATCGGACAGAGCGGTGAAGTTGGCTGCGTTGTCAGCGTGGCAGACGAAGGACTGGCCGCCGGCATAGTAGATCATGGAGAAGCTCATGGCATTCTCACGGTCGGGGTCGGGAGAGTAGCCGGCCATGCCGATGTCAGCCTTACCGGTACCCAGCTCAGCGATGGTGCCGTCAAAGTCCATGGGGACGATCTCCAGCTCCAGACCCAGGTAGTCAGCGATGTACTGACCCAGGGCGATGTCGAAGCCGGCCAGGCTGGGATTGCCGTTTTCGTCCAGAGCGTAGAACTCATAGGGGGCGAAGTCGGGGGAGGTGACCATGGTCAGCTTGCCGCTGGTGATGGTCTTGATCAGAGGCTTCAGCTCTTCGATGGTCATGGAAGCGTAATCGGTCTGTTCAGTGGGGGTTTCGGCCTCGGGAGCACCGGTTGCTTCGACGTTGTCGGAACTGTTGTCAGCGGGAGTCTCGGGAGAGCCGCAGCCGACGAACAGGCAGCCCAGCATGGTCAGTGCCAGGACAAGTGCGATGATTTTCTTCATTTGAAAAACTCCTTTGATTATGCTCCCTCACGGGAGCTTGTTTAACATATGAATTATATCGCGGATAATATGCAGCGTCAATTGTCTTTTGTGTACAAGAATCTTCAAATTATACAGGTATATACCTGCAAAACCTTACAAGTAAGTACATATTTGTTCTGTATATACATATATGCAAAATGAATATGCATTATTCTCTGCCGCAAGAACGGAAGACGACCGGTTGAGCTCCGGCGAATATGCACAAATTATTGACAATTTGTGGCCATGACAGTATAATTAACACGATTATAAGCTGTTATCTGAGAGGAAGTGCATATTTTGAAGACCACCGTCAAAATGATGGACTACGAGCAGGTCATGGCTCTGCCACGTCCGGAACATGTCATGCCCCGCAGACCCAATATCTTCTGGAGAACCCTGGTTAAGGTGCTGAGCTTTCTGACCATGATCGGTACCCCCTGTAAATATGAGACAGAGGAACTGAGCAGCATTCCCAAAGATCAGCCCTGCCTGATTCTGATGAATCATACCTGCTTTACGGATATGCAGATCGCATACAACATTCTCTATCCCCGCAGATTCAATATTGTATGTTCCAATGACGGTTTCATCGGTTACTGGGGCATCATGGGATGGCTGATGCGCCGCATCGGCTGTTTCTCTACCCAGAAATTTGTCACAGACCTGCGGCTGGTGCAGGATATGGAATACTGTTTCAAGACGCTGAAAGACAGCGTCCTGATGTACCCCGAGGCCGGCTACTCCTTCGACGGCACCGCCACCACGCTGCCACGGAAGATGGGTGTTCTGGTGAAGAAGTTTGATGTCCCTGTGATCATGATCGAGACCTTCGGCCTGTACGGCCGCAACCCTCTGTACAATGAACTGCAGATCCGCAAGGATCAGAAGATCACGGCAAGAGCGCGGGTCCTGTTCACGGCTGAACAGGTTCGGGAAATGAGCGTCAGAGAATTGAGCGACGGCATTGATGCAGCATTTGGCTTCGACCATTTCAAGTGGCAGAAGGAAAACGGCATCCAGATTACCCAGGATTTCCGGGCTGACGGTCTGGACCGCATTCTCTATAAGTGTACCCACTGCGGTGCCGAAGGCAGAATGCGCGGCAAGGGAACGGAACTGGCCTGCGGACATTGCGGCAAGCGCTGGGAGCTGACAGCATTGGGCCAGCTGCAGGCGCTGGAAGGGGAGACGGAGATTGCCCATATTCCCGACTGGTACCGCTGGGAGCGGGAACAGGTGAAGCAGGACATTCAGGCGGGGGCATACAGACTGGATACCGATGTACAGATCGCCATGCAGGTGGACTTCAAAGCGATCTATATGGTCGGCGAGGGACATCTGACCCACGATAATACCGGCTTCACCCTTACAGGCTGCAATGGAAAGCTGAACTACACCCAGAAACCCCTCAGCTGTTTCGGCCTTTACGCGGACTACTATTGGTATGAGATCGCCGACTGCATCTGCATCGGTGATAATGAGGTGCATTATTTCTGCTTCCCCAAGGATGAGCAGGTCTCCGTTGCCAAGATCCGCCTGGCGGTGGAAGAAATGTACAAGCTGGCCAAGAGCAGAAAGCTTGTCAGCGAATAAGAATCCAATGATCCATAACGGCAGCTGCCATCCGGTGGCTGCCGTTTTATATTGCGGGTCACCTGCCGCAATGGCAGGGGTTATTCGCGATTGTGTCCCGATGGGAACGGAAAATACATGTTGAAAAAAGTCATGTTCTTTGTTATATTGAATAGAGTTTATGTTGGGTAATTATCCCCTGATTCTAAAGAGGTGAAAAGCGTGGAATTTGCAAATCTGTACTTTCTGTACATCCTGCTTCCGCTGACGCTGCTGGTCTATTTTCTGATGCCTGATGTGTGGCAGAAGAATCTGGTCCTGCTGGCTTTCAGCCTGCTGTTTTACGCCATGTGCCAGCCGATCTATCTGCTGCTCCTGGTGGGACTCTCCTATGCCAACTATATCCTGGCGCTGAAGATCCGGCCTAAGGAGAAAGAGACATTGATCCTGCCCGTTGCCATGAACATCGGTGTCCTGGCACTGTTTAAGTATCTGGACTTTTTCCTGGGCATCTTCGGCATCACCACGGAAAGCGGTCTGCTTCTTGGTATGCTCAAGGGCCTGGTGGGAGGACTGAACTCCATTGGTTTTGCCTTCGCGGAGCCGACGACGGTGCTGCCCATCGGCATTTCTTTCTTCACCTTCTCTGTTATCTCCTATCTTGCGGATGTCTACACCGGAAAGGTCAGGGCGGAAAAGGCCTTTGTGAATTTCCTGCTGTATGTGTCCATGTTCCCCAAGATGCTCCAGGGCCCCATTGTCCGCTACGAGCAGGTGGAGCGGCAGCTGCGGGAGAGAAGGACAAATCCACGGCTGATCTTTGAGGGGGCGCTGCGTTTTTCCGTGGGTCTTGCCAAGAAGGTGCTGCTGGCGGATTACTGCGGCAAGGTGGTGTCGGAACTGGCTTCCGGCGGCGATCAGGCTTTGATCGGTGCATGGCTGTCCGCCATATTGTTCATGTTCCAGCTGTATTTCGACTTCTCCGGCTATTCCGACATGGCCATCGGCCTCGGCAGGATCTTCGGCTTCCGTTACTGTGAGAACTTCGATCTTCCCTATACCTCCACATCCATCACGGAATTCTGGCGCCGCTGGCATATGAGTCTGGGCAGCTTTTTCCGGGATTATGTGTACATTCCCCTGGGCGGCAACCGTCTTGGTTTCGTTCGGCAGATCCTGAATCTGTTGGCTGTCTGGGCGCTGACCGGTCTGTGGCACGGGGCCAGCTGGAACTATGTCATCTGGGGCCTGTACTTCTTCGTGCTGCTGGTGGCGGAGAAGCAGCTGATGCCGTATCTGCAGGATCTTCCCAATATGCTGCGCAATTTCCTGACCATGCTGCTGGTCATCTTCGGTTGGGTCATCTTCTCCCATGAGGATTTCGGTGCCCTGGGCAGCGCCATCGGCGCCATGTTCGGCTTCGGCGGCTTTACCAGCACCGGTATCTGGACAAGGCTGCTCAACTGTCTGCCTCTGATCCTGGTGTGCTGGCTGGGCTGCAGCAGCATTCCCCGGAAGGCTGCCCGGATTTGGGCCAATGTCTGCGGCATGGGCGGCAAGCGCCGCAAGAGCAATGCCGTCGACGTAATGAAGATCGTGTACGTTGCCTCCTGCTTCATGTTTATGTGCCTGCTTCTGTGGCTGTGCACCATCTCTCTGGTGGGCAATACCAGCGCACCGTCCCTGTATTCTAACTTCTAAAGAAAGGAGATCCCCTCTGTGAAACGGATTTATACGATTTTATGCGGCATCGTCCTGGCTGCCATGCTGCTGGTGGGTCTGATCTCCACCTTCGACAAGGACGCGACCTTCTCTGAAGATGAAAACCGCAAGCTGAAGACCAGACCGAAGCTGACATTTTCCGGTTTGCTGGACGGAAGCTACAATTCCGACTACTGGGATTACTATGCCGATACCTTCCCCGGCCGAGAAAGTCTGATGGATAAGAATGTGGCGCTGAACGGTTTCTATTATTTCGGCGGTCTGGCTTCCGGGGATGATGCCACGCTGGTTCTGGACTTCACTTCCAATGCGGCGCAGCACGGCGAGGCGCTGAAGGACCCCGATGCCACACAGCCCACCGGCGAGACGCAGTCTCCTGAGGAGACCATCCCGGAGCAGACAGAGCCTGCGGGCGTTGCAGAGCAGCTGGGCAATATTGTGCTCATCGGCGACAGCGCGTTTGATGTGCCCAATGCCGACGGTGATCTGATCGTCCGCTATGCCCAGGCAGTCACCGGTCTTGCCAATCTGCTGGGCAGCGATGTCCAGACTCTCAGCATGCCGGTTCCCAACTCTGCCGAATTCTATACCAAAAATGAATACCATTCCGGCTCCCATTCCCAGCAGGCCATGGTGGAGAAGGTGAAGGAGAATCTGGGCGCCAGCGTGACCTATGTGGATGCTTACACCGAGCTTGCCAAGCACACGGGGGAATACATCTATTTCCGAACCGACCATCACTGGACGCATCTGGGTGCTTACTATGCCTATGTGGCGCTGTGCAGGACCCTCGGTATGACGCCTGTGACCACAGACCAGTTTGCCACCGGCCAGTGGGATAATTTCGTGGGTTCCCTTTATACATATGCGGCCAATTATCCTTCTGCCCAGGTGCTGAAGGAGAATCCCGATACGGTTTACTACTGGAAACCCAATGCAAACTGTACCACCATGTGCTACAAGAGCACGGACCTGACCGGCGGTTATGCCATGGGTACCATCTGTAAGGTGAACGAGGATGTGGACAACAAGTATCTGACCTTCATGGGCGGCGACCATCCGGTGGCCATCGTGGAGACTGATACAGACGGCCCGTGCATCCTGGTCATCAAGGAGTCTTACGGCAATGCTGTGATCTCCTGGCTGACCAACCACTACAGCAAGATCATTCTGATCGATCCGCGTGAGTATTTCGGCTCCAACAGTGATATCGATCTGGCTGCCTTTACCCAGGCACAGGGGGTGGATCAGCTGCTGGTGATCAATTACCCCATGATGCTCAGCTCTGAAAACTACATCAGCCTGCTGGAAAAGCTGGCCCAGTAAAGAAAAAACATCCATCGCGTCATGCGATGGATGTTTTTGTATATGAAAAATCCCCAATGTGGTTGACCGGACCGCATTGGGGATTTTTCATGAGAAAAGAGAGGTAAGAAAATGAAAAAGAAAAATTAAATGAAGAAAAATTCTGATCAATCTGTTACTTTGTATCTATATTATACCCGGGGAGTATTAACAAAATAAGTGATTAAATGTTAAGCAAATATTAAGTTGCATAAAAGACGTAGAAAAAATGAGCTGGATTTTGTGAACTTTTTATGTATGGGGGATTGGTCTATTGACTTTTTGGAAAAATGGAGTATAGTAAAGACAAAGAATTTAGCACTCTAACTGCGAGAGTGCTAAAAGTCAAAGGAGTGTGTTGATATGAACTTCAAAAACTATACGCAGAAATCTCTGGAAGCGGTTCAGTCCGCACAGAATATTGCAAGAAGCAATTCCCATCAGCAGATGGAGCAGGTTCACCTGCTGCTGGCGCTGCTGCGGCAGGAGGGCGGTCTGACCGCGCAGCTGCTGCGGAAAATGGGCATTACAGTAGAGAGTCTGGAAGCCGCGGCCAATCAGGAGTTGCGGAAGATCCCCGGTGTCACCGGTTCCCGGGAGGCGGATAAATTCTATGTTACCGCCGATGTGGATGCGGCCTTTACCGCTGCTGAAGAACAGGCGAAGGCCATGAAGGATGAATTTGTCTCTGTGGAGCATCTGTTCCTGGGTTTGCTGGATGCGGCGCAGGATAAGGTGGCGGATCTGTTCCGCACCTACAACATCCGCAGGGAAGACTGCCTGAAAGCGCTGCAGAGCATCCGGGGCAATCAGCGTGTTACTTCCGATAATCCTGAAGGGACTTATGATGCGCTGGAAAAGTACGGAACGGATCTGGTCAGGCGCGCCAGAGAGCAGAAGCAGGACCCGGTCATCGGCCGGGATGAGGAGATCCGGAATGTGGTGCGGATCCTGTCCAGAAAGACGAAGAACAATCCTGTTCTGATCGGCGAACCCGGCGTCGGCAAGACGGCCATCGCC
>JAGAUY010000065.1 GCA_017620525.1 Oscillospiraceae bacterium
CAGGGCGCACTGCCAGTCGTTGCACTGGATCACATCGGGGATGTAGTCCAGAGCTGCCATTGCGTCCAGGCAAGCTCTGGAGAAGAATGCGAAGCGCTCGCCGTCGTCCATATCGCCGTAGATAGCGCCGGAACGGCCTGCGAAATAGTACTCATTATCCAGGAAGTAGACCTGAACACCGTCGTTGCGGTTAGTCAGCTTCAGCAGACCGCAGTACTGCTGGCGCCAGCCCAGGGAGACCTGGAACTGGGAGACCAGCTGAACTTCGTACTTCTCGCTGTCCTTGATCTTCTTGTAGTAGGGCAGGAACAGTGCCACCTCATTGCCTTCAATGCGGGCCAATGCGGCGGGCAGAGCTTCCATGACGTCGCCTAAACCGCCGGACTTGGCATAGGGAGCGCCTTCGGAGGCACAGACGGCAATTCTCATACAGTTTCACCCCGCTTGATGATGATGGGATTCTTCTTGGTGCCGATGAGCTTTGCGCCGGGGGTAACGGTGACGTTCTTGTCCAGGATGACGTTCTTCAGCTTGGCGCCTTCGCCGATCACGGAGTCATTCATGATGACGCAGTTCTCGATCTCAGCGTCTTCACAGACGGTAACCTGGCGGAACAGGACGGAGTTTTTGACTTCGCCGTCGAGCATGCAGCCGTCGGAGACGACGCAGTTGTCGATCTTACAGCCTTCGCCGTAGTAGCTGGGCACGCGGTCACGGACCTTGGTGTAGATGGTGTGATGGCCGCTGAAAACGTTGTGGTAGACATCGTTGTCGATCAGAGCCAGGGAGTTTGCGAAGTACTCTTCGATGGTCTCATTGTACATGGCAACGCCGGAGAACTGATAGATGTTCACGGAAGCCTCGTTCTTCTGCCACTGGCCCAGAACCAGGTCGCGGTCCATGTGGTACAGGTTGTGGGCGACGCACTGCTTGACGCGCTCGATCATCCACTTCTTGGACATAACGAAAACGTCCATGGAAGCCAGATAGCCTTCGGGAGCAGCATAGTCGACCATCATGTCGGCAATCTCACCGTTCTCGTCCAGCTTGACAGCCAGATCCAGCTGCTTCTTGCCGTTGGCAATGCCGGCCTTGGTGACAACGGTGATGTCCTTGCCGCTGGCAACGTGAGCGTCCAGCAGCTTCTTCATATCCATGTTGCTCTGGATGGCGGTGCCGGTCAGGATGACATAGTCATTTTCGGGGCCGAACTCCAGGAAGTCCATGGCAGAGTACAGAGTCTCCAGCTTGCCGCGGTAGTTGTCGGTGGTGGACATGGAGTAGGGAGTCAGGAATTCCAGACCGCCTTCTTCCAGAGCCAGACCCCACTCCTCACCGGAGCCGATGTGGTGCATCAGAGACTGATAGTTGTGACGGGAAATGATGCCGATATGGCGGACACCGCCGGCAGTCAGATTGGCCAGATGGAAGTCGACCTGGCGGTAGCGGCCGCCGAAAGGCACGGAAGCGGTGGTGCGCTTGTTGGTCAGCTCACCGATCTCGCCGTCATTGGCGAAAATGATACCCATTACGTTCATAGTGGTGTCCCTCCTTACAGCATATCACCGGGCAGGAGCACGGTGTTGGCTTCAACCACAGCGCCCTTGGAAGTGACGCTGATCTTCTTCTTTTTATCCTCGGGGCCGTAAGCACCGCCGACGACGGCATTCTTGCAGACCTTGGAGTTTTCGCCCAGAATGGCGTGACGGACGACAGCGCCGGGTTCGACAACGACGCCGGGCATAACGACGGAATCCTCAACCAGAGCACCCTTGCCGATGGAGCAGCCAACGGAGATGATGGAGTGCTTTACGGTGCCGTAGACCTCGGAGCCTTCTGCGATGAAGCAGTTGACGGTCTCAGCCTTCTTGTCGATGTAGGAGGAGGGCAGTGCGTTGTTGCGGGCGTAGATTCTGGAACGCTCGTCACCGCGGATGTCGAACTCGGGGTTCTTACCCAGCAGTTCCATGTTGGCTTCCCACAGGGAGTCGATGGTGCCGACGTCTTTCCAGTAGCCGTCGAAGTTGTAAGCCATCATCTTGTGGCCTGCGTTCAGCAGGGTGGGGATGATGTTCTTACCGAAGTCGTTGGAGGAGTTGGGATCTTCTTCGTCGTTGATCAGGGCCTCGCGCAGGACCTTCCAGTTGAAGACGTAGATACCCATGGAGGCATTGGTGGACTTGGGCTGCTTGGGCTTCTCCTCGAATTCGTAGATGGTGTTGTCGGGATTGGTGTTCAGGATGCCGAAACGGCTGGCCTCTTCGATGGGAACGGTACGCACTGCGATGGTGCAGGAAGCGTTGTTCTTCTCGTGATATTCGACCATGGCGTCGTAGTCCATCTTGTAGATGTGGTCGCCGGACAGGATCACGACGTACTCAGGATCAAAACGCTCGATAAAGTCGATGTTCTGGTAGATGGCGTTTGCGGTGCCCTTGTACCAGCCGGACTTCTTATCGTGACGCTCATAGGGAGGCAGGACCTGAGCGCAGCTGTGGGTCTTGTTCAGGCCCCAGGGCTGGCCGTTGCCGATATACTCGTTCAGCTCCAGAGGCTGATACTGAGTCAGAATGCCGACGGTGTCGATGCCGGAATTGACACAGTTGGACAGGGGGAAGTCGATGATACGGTACTTACCGCCGAAGGGGACGGCAGGCTTGGCGGTCTTCTCCGTCAGGACCTTGAGGCGGCTGCCCTGGCCACCGGCCAGGAGCATTGCAATTGCGCGTTTTTTCTGAAAGTACATGGTCACAGCTCCTTATATCTTAATGTTAAAATTAATAAGCGGGGGAAGCGGTGCGGGGGACTTCGGGAGCATTATGCACACCGTCAAAAGGCAAAAGGGCATAATTCTCCCCATGCATAACATAACATATTTTCGTCAATTAGGAAAGGGACAAATTGTCTAAAATATCAGAAAACTTTTGTTCGTTCTGACCAATCCCCCGGCAGGAAGTCGGGAAATTCCTGACGTTTTCGACAGATAGCAGCCGCTTTTCCATCCATATGACACCCAGCCAGCGGCCGAATTTATAGCCGCAGTTTTGAAATTCTGCAAGAAATCCATATCCCATTTTCCGATGAAAGGCAGCAGATGCCGTATTTTCAGAAGTAATGATCGCATAGACCGTCCGGTAGCCCTGAGCCGTCAGGATCTTTTCCAGGGCCGTATAGAGTTTTTTTCCGATCCCCCTGCCCCTGGCCTCCGGCCTCAGATAAACCGACGCTTCGGCACACCAGGAATAGGCCGCCCGCTCAAAGGGCGCGCTGCCGTAGGCATAGCCGACAACCCTGCCGTTTTCTTCCCAGACGAGCCACGGAAACTGCGCCGTCACGCTCCGGAAGCGATGCTCAAATTCCTCCAGTGTGGGAACTTCGTATTCAAATGAGTAAGTTGTGGTTAATATATAAGGGGCATAGATCTCCAGGATCTGCGGCACATCCGCTTCTTCAGCCATTCGGAGCATTACAGACACCTCCATTAAATTGAAATTGAGCGCACGCATGCCATGGGTGCTGCAGGACAATAAGCCGGAATTTGAATAACTCTATTTTACGGTTCATATGGGATATCGTCAAGGTTGACATTTGCGGAAAATAAAGTTAAAATATTAGTAACTATGACCTTTAAGGAGGGAGAACCATGGACGCTGGAAGTAGCGGCAATATACCGGGCCGAAGTAGCTGGTCCGCCACGTCTGTGGCGACCTCGTAAGTTTCGGCCAAGGATAGTTGCTTCCATATCGTGAATCAATACGAACAGGAGGAAAACTTGTGGCAGAACGTTTTGAAATCGTGCAGAAAGCCCTCGTCAAGATGCTTGAGGAGAAGAAGTATGCAACTCTCCGGGATATCCTGATTACCATGAACCCCAGCGATATCGCCGGACTTTTTACGGATCTGGAAGATAACCAGATTCCCCTGATGTTCCGTCTGCTGACCAAGGAGCAGGCGGCCGATACCTTTGTTGAGATGGACCCCGATGCCCAGGAGTTGTTGATCAAGGGCTTTTCCGATAACGAGCTGAAGGAAGTGCTGGACGAGCTGTACGTCGACGACGCGGCTGACATCGTCGAGGAAATGCCCGCCAACGTGGTCAAGCGGATTCTGAAGGCCGCAGACCCTGAAATGCGCAAATCCATCAACCAGATCCTGCGCTATCCCGAAAACTCCGCAGGCTCCATCATGACCACCGAATATGTCTCCCTGCGGCCCAATATGACCGTCGAGGAGGCCATCCTTCGCATTCGCCGTCAGGGTGTGGACAAAGAGACCATCTACACCTGCTACGTCACCGCCAACGACCGCACCCTGCTGGGTCTGATCTCCGTCAAGGATCTGCTGCTGGCGGACGATGACGAAACCCGGCTGAAGGACATTATGTTAACCAATATCATCTCCGTCACCACCCAGGACGACCAGGAAAAAGTGGCGCGGATGCTCAGCAAGTATAATTTCCTTGCGCTGCCCGTCGTTGACGGCGAAAACCGCATGGTCGGTATCGTTACCTTCGACGACGCCATGGACGTCCTGACCGAAGAGGCCACCGAGGATATGGAACTGATGTCCGCAATGACCCCTTCGGAGAAGCCTTACCTCAGAAGCGGCTCCATCGACCTGTTCAAGAACCGCTTCCCCTGGCTGACGCTGCTGATGGTGTCCTCCACCTTCACCGGCCTGATCATCACCTCCTTCGAAGGAGCCCTTTCCAAGGTGGTCGCCCTGACCGCCTTTATCCCCATGCTGATGGGTACCGGCGGTAACTCCGGCTCCCAGTCCTCCGTCACAGTGATCCGTGCGCTGAGCCTGGGCGAGCTGAAGTTCCGTGACATCGGCATTGTGCTGTGGAAGGAAGTGCGCACCGCGCTGCTGTGCGGCATCGCGCTGGCAGCGGTCTGCTTCGCGAAGATCTGGCTGATCGACCACCTCCTCTTCGGCAACGAAGAGATTACGCTGCTGGTGGATCTGGTCGTATGTCTGGCTCTTGCGCTGACGGTCGTCATCGCGAAAGTGGTCGGCTGTACGCTGCCTATGATTGCCAAGGCCCTGGGCGCGGATCCCGCCGTTATGGCAAGTCCCTTCATCACCACCATCGTGGATGCAGTGTCTCTGCTGGTGTACTTCATGTTCGCCAAGATGCTGCTGCCTATCTGAATGTGTAAAAAGAGCCTGTCCAATCGGACAGGCTCTTTTTTGATTGAATCATCCTGAAACAGGAAACGAGCCTGCTTTGGCAGGCTCGTTTGCATTTTTACTTGATCAGCAGTTCCGCAATCTGGATGGCATTGGTGGCAGCGCCCTTGCGGACCTGGTCGCCGCAGCACCACAAGCACAGACCATTCTCATCGGTCAGGTCGGGACGGATTCGGCCGACAAAGACGATGTCCTGGTCAGTGGTATCCAGAGGCATGGGATACATCTTCTTGCTCAGGTCATCCACCAGCTTGCAGCCGGGAGCGTTGGCGATAATCTCGCGGGCCTGCTCCACGCAGACAGGCTTATCGAAGCGCAGCGCAACACTGATGGAATGGCTGCGGACCACGGGAACACGGACGCAGGTCATGGAAACGTTCAGTCCGGGCAGGTGCATGATCTTGCGGCCCTCGTTCTGCAGCTTCATTTCCTCGCTGGTGTAACCCGCAACCTGCTCGCCGCCGATCTGGGGGATCAGGTTGTAGGCGATCTGGTGGGAAAACACTTTGGGTTCATAGGTCTTGCCTTCGCGCAGGGCTTCCACTTCGTTCATCAGCTCAATGGGACCGCCGGCGCCGGCGCCGGAAACAGCCTGATAGGAAGAGACGATCATGGACTTAATGGGCGCGACAGCGTTCAGCGCATTGACCGCGGTGCAGGTGATGATGGTGGAGCAGTTGGGATTGGAGATGATGCCCTTGTGGTTCTTGACGTCCTCAGCATTGATCTCGGGGACGATCAGGGGAACATCGGGATTCAGGCGGAAAGCAGAGGAATTGTCAACAAAGACAGCGCCCGCTGCCACGATAGCAGGTGCCCACTTCTCGGCGATATCGTTCTCGGCAGCGCCCAGGACGATGTCCACACCCTGGAATGCCTCTGCGCAGACTTCCTGAATGGTAACTTCCTCGCCCTTGAAGATCAGCTTCTTGCCTGCGCTGCGCGCGGAAGCCAGAGGAACCAGCTTGCCCACGGGGAAATCACGCTCTGCCAGGATCTTCATCATTTCCTGGCCAACGGCGCCGGTGGCGCCCAGAATTGCTACAGTATAGGTTTTCATTATTCATTACCTCCCAATCAGCAATCATGCTGAATGCAAAATACCCTGCATTTATTTGACGAAGCTGTCGTACAGCACGCGGATGGCCTTCTTAAAGTCGTTGTTATCCACGCCGAAGATGATGTTCAGTTCGTCGGGGCCCTGGTTGATCATACGGATGTTGATGTCGGCTTCGCCCAGTGCGGCGAAGATCTTGCCGGAAATACCGGGACGATAGGCCATCTTGCGGCCTACCGCTGCGACAACGGCGATATGATCGTGAACATCCAAAGTATCGGGCTCCACGTCCTTCTGAATCTCGCTGAGGATGGTGTACAGCTTGGCGCCGGCAGACTCGGCGGGGAACACCACGGAGACATTGTCGATGCCGTTGGGCACATAGTCCACGCTGATGTTGTGGCGTACCAGAACGGACAGCACCTTGTGCAGGACGCCAACCTGGTTGCTCATGCCGCGCTTGCTCAGGGAGATGATGGTGAAGTCCTTCTTGCCGGTGATGCCGGTAATGAAGCGGTTGGGCTCATGGTCCTCGTCGAAGCCTTCCTGGATGATGGTGCCGGGTTCATCGGGAGCATTGGTGTTGCGGATGTTCAGGGGGATATTCTTCTCGCGGACGGGGAAGATGGAACCCTCATGCAGCACCTGAGCGCCGGAGTAGCTCAGTTCCCGCAGTTCGTCATAAGTGACCTCGGGGATGGCCTGGGGATTGTCAACGATCCGGGGGTCTGCCATCAGAATACCGGAAACGTCGGTCCAGTTTTCGTAGACCTCGGCATCCAGAGCGGCTGCCGCCAGGGAGCCGGTGATGTCGCTGCCGCCGCGGGAGAAGGTCTTGATGTGACCGTCAGGCAGAGTGCCGTAGAATCCGGGGGTGACCACATTGCGGCCCCAGGCCAGAGAACGGAATGCCTCATAGGTGGCTTCCTGATCGACGGTGCCGTCAAAATTGAACTTGACCCAGTCGGCT
Source organism: Oscillospiraceae bacterium (assembly GCA_017620525.1). Classification (GTDB taxonomy): domain Bacteria; phylum Bacillota; class Clostridia; order Oscillospirales; family Oscillospiraceae; genus Faecousia. Next base: position 7,221 of record JAGAUY010000065.1, read on the forward strand.
GCGTCCAGGAACTTGAAGCCCAGGTAGGCCGCCATCAGCTTGGCGGAGAAATACTCGCCGCGGCTGACCAGCTCTTCCTTGCTCACTTCCCGCTTGTCAATGCGCTTCTTCAGCGCTTCAAAATCGGATTCCAGATCCAGCTCGATGCCCAGTTCATCCCGAATACCGATGTAACGGGAAGCCACCATGTCGAAAATGGGGCCGCTGTCTACGCCGTACTTGGCATGGGCATTGCACAGGTAGAGCAGATCGGTGATCTTATGATCTTTCTTATCCCGCTTGCCGGCGGCGGAAACAACCACCGCCTTGCGCCGGGGATCAGACAGGACGATATCGCGGACCTTGCGGTACTGGCCGGCATCGGCCATGGAGGATCCGCCAAACTTGGTTACTTTCACTTCAATTCCTCTCTTCTGTAAAAAGGATTCAAATTACAGTTTATCGAACGGATGTAATGTTACTTTCTTGTCCCGAACAAGAAAGTAACCAAAGAAATCGGCTTAAAGGGCGCTGAGTTGATTGCTCCCGCAATCAAAGCCGCCCCTTTAAGAAAACCCCGGCGCGCACCGAAGAAGTAC
>JAGAUY010000066.1 GCA_017620525.1 Oscillospiraceae bacterium
AGTTTCCGAAGCTATCATCAAGGGCATCGCTGATGCCAAGAAGAATATGGTTAAGGTTTCCCTGGTCAATGGCACCATTCCTCACGAGGTGCTGGGTATCTTCGGCGCAGGCACTGTGCTGATGAAGCCCGCTCCCGAAGGTACCGGTGTTATCGCCGGCGGCGCCTGCCGTGCTGTGATGGAGGCCGTTGGCATCCGTAACATCACCGCTCGCTGCCTGCGTTCCAACAACCCCCAGAACGTTGTCAAGGCCACCATGGCTGGCCTGACTTCCCTGCGTTCTCCCGAGCAGGTTGCTGCTATCCGTGGTAAGAGCGTAGAAGAAATCGTTGGTTAAGGAGGGCAATTAACATGGCAAACCTGAAGATTGAGCTTGTTAAGAGCCTGAATGGTCGTCTGGAGAAGCACATCGCTACTGCTGAGTCCCTGGGTCTGCGTAAGATCGGCCAGGTCACTATCCAGCCCGACAACACCCAGACCCGCGGCAAGATCGCCAAGATCGGCTATCTGCTGAAGGTCACTGAAGTTGAGTAAGGAGGAGAAGAACAATGAAGATTCATGAACTTTCTCCCGTCGCTGGCTCCACTTTCGTGGGCAAGCGTAAGGGCCGTGGCGTCGGTACCGGCAACGGTAAGACCGGTGGCCGTGGCCACAAGGGCCAGAAGGCCCGTTCCGGCGGCAAGGTCCGTGCCGGTTTCGAAGGCGGCCAGATGCCTCTGGCACGCCGCGTCCCCAAGCGTGGCTTCAACAACATCTACGCAAAGCCTCTGACTTCCATCAACCTGGTTGCTCTGAACCGCTTTGAAGACGGTGCTGTTGTCGATGCCGCTGCTCTGATTGAGGCCGGTGTTATCTCCAGCTGCCCCTATGGTCTGAAGGTGCTGTCCAATGGCACTCTGACCAAGAAGATCACCGTTAAGGCTGCGGCTTTCTCTGCTTCTGCTAAGGAAAAGATCGAGCAGGCAGGCGGAAAGGCCGAGGTGGTTTAAGTGTTCAAGACTCTGCAGAACGCTTGGCAGATCCCCGAACTGCGCAAGAAGCTGCTGTTCACTCTGCTGATTCTGATGCTGTATCGTATCGGTAACGTCATTCCCGTTCCCTTTGTCAATACAGAGTTGATGACTGACTACTTTGACTCCACCCTGTCTACCACAATCCTGGGCCTGTACAATGCAATGAGCGGCTCCGCCTTCTCTCAGGCGACCGTCTTTGCACTGGGCATCCAGCCCTACATTAATGCTTCCATTATCATCCAGCTTCTGACCATCGCCATCCCCGCTCTGGAGCGGCTGGCTAAGGAAGGCGGCGAGGAAGGTAAGAAGAAGATTGAGCGTATTACCCGTTACACCACTGTGGGCCTCGGCCTGCTGCTGGGCTGGGCTTACTATCAGATGCTATATAGCGCAACAGCTAGCTCTCCTGAGTATCCCATCCTGAAGCAGGATGGCTTCCTGCCTGCTCTGGTGATCATCCTGGCCTTCACCGCTGGTTCTGCCATCGTGATGTGGCTGGGCGAGCAGATTACTGAACATGGTATCGGCAACGGCATCTCCATGATCCTGTTTGCCAACATCATCTCCAGCATTCCTGCTGCCATCAGCACCATGACCACCCTGAAGTGGTGGGTCGACATCATCATCGTTGTCGGCATGGCTGCTCTGGTCCTGTTCATTGTCTTCATCAATGACGCCGAGCGCCGCATCCCCATCCAGTACGCAAAGCGCGTTGTGGGCCGCAAGATCTATGGCGGTCAGAACACCAACCTGCCCATCAAGGTGGCCATGTCCGGTGTTATGCCTGTCATCTTCGCACAGTCCATCTGTTCCATTCCCGCTACCATTGCCACCTTCATGGGCAAGACCAGCGGTTGGTTCTATGAGAATCTGTGGAGCTCCACCAGCGTGGTATACTGCATTGTGTATGCCATGATGATCTTCTTCTTCAGCTGGTTCTACTCCACCATTCAGTACGATCCCGTTGAGATCGCAAACAACCTGAAGAAGAACGGCGGTTTCATCCCCGGCTTCCGTCCCGGCAAGCCCACTGCTGACTTCATCAAGAAGGTCATCAACAAGATCGTTGTGTTCGGCGCAGTTTATCTGACCATCGTCTGCCTGCTGCCCGTTGTCGGCGGCAACCTGCTGGACGGTGTTTCCAACCTGGCCATCGGTGGTACTTCTGTCATCATCGTCGTTGGCGTTGCTCTGGAGACTGTCAAGGCTCTGGAAGCTCAGATGCTGATGCGTCACTACAAGGGTTTCCTGGACTAAGAATAGGAGGTTTTGTATGAACCTGATCCTGTTAGGCGCCCCCGGCGCCGGTAAAGGCACCCAGGCTGAACTGCTGATGAAGCAGCTCGGCATCCCCGGTATTTCCACCGGAAACATGCTCCGTGAGGCTGTCGCAAACGGCAGCGAAGTGGGCAAAAAAGCAAAGTACTGCATGGACAACGGCCTGCTCGTTTCCGACGATATCATCATGGATATTGTCGCTGAGCGAGTGGCGCAGCCCGATTGCTCCAACGGCTTCATTCTGGACGGCGTGCCCCGCACGCTGGCCCAGGCTGAGGCTCTGGAAGCAAGAGGTATCCGCATTGACCATGTGGTTTCCATTGAAATTGACGATGCTGTGATTGAAGGCCGTATGACCGGCCGGCGTGTGTGCGGCAAGTGCGGCGCCAGCTATCACATCGTCGCCAATCCCCCTAAGAATGACGGCATCTGCGACAGCTGCGGCAGCGCTCTTGTGATCCGTAAGGACGATGCACCGGAAACGGTCCGCAATCGTCTGAAGATTTACCATGAGCAGACTGAAGTTCTGAAGGACTTCTACACCCAGCGTGGCAAGGTTCGTCTGATCGAGGGCAATCAGCCTATCGATAAAGCCAACGAGGAAATCCTCAAGGCAATAGGGGCGAAGGCATGATCGCAATTAAGAATGAACATGACCTTGAGTCCATGCGTCAGGCTTGTAAGATTACCGCGGCAGCCCGTGCTCTGGCAGGGGATATGGTAAGACCTGGCGTATCGACCAAGGCGATTGACAAGGCCGTTCGCGACTTTATTGTCAGTCAGGGCGCGAAACCGTCGTTCCTGAACTATGGCGGCTTCCCTGCAAGTACCTGTATCAGCATCAATGCGACTGTGATTCACGGAATTCCGGATGGTTACATCCTGAAGGAAGGGGATATCGTGTCCATCGATGTTGGTGCCTACTATAAGGGATTTCATGGAGACTGTGCTGCGACATATGCCTGCGGTGAGATCAGCGCCGAAGCACAAAAGCTGATCGACGTCACGAAGCAAAGCTTCTATGAAGGTATTCGCTTCGCGACCCAGAAACACAGAGTTTCTGATATCTCCCACGCCATTCAGACGTATGTGGAGTCTAACGGTTTTTCAGTTGTACGTTCCTTCGTGGGTCACGGCGTGGGACGGCAGCTGCATGAGGAGCCCGAGGTGCCCAATTTTGGCCGCCCCGGACATGGTCCCAGACTGCTCAAGGGCATGACGCTGGCTATCGAGCCCATGGTGAACGCGGGTGTGTACGACGTTCGGGTGCTCAAGGATGGCTGGACCACCGTCACTGCCGATGGCAAGCTCTCGGCCCATTATGAAAATACTGTACTCATCACCGACGGCGAGCCGGAAATACTCACCGTCACTGAAGGACTTTGAACTATGGATCCAGCTATACCGGATATTTACATTTCGGATGTGGTAGTTTCCACAGCAGGCCGGGATCAGGGACAGTTATATTATGTGATTGGCACAGATGATCAGTTCCTGATGCTGGTCAACGGAAAGGACCGCTCACTGGATAAACCGAAGCGCAAGAAGCTGCGGCACGTTCAAAAGGTCCTTCGCTCTGAGACCAGAGTCGCCGGTAAAATACGAAACGGCGACAAAGTGCTCAACGGCGAATTACGAAGAGACCTGGCATTCCTTGCCAGGGAAATGCAAGCGAACAACCTGGGAGGTTAACAACTTGGCAAAAGACGACGTAATCGAGATTGAGGGCATCGTAGTCGATGCACTGCCGAATGCAATGTTCACTGTTGACATTGGCAACGGTCACACCATTCTGGCACACATTTCCGGCAAGCTCAGAATGAATTTCATTAAGATCTTGCCCGGTGACAAAGTAACCGTTCAAATGTCTCCTTATGATCTGACTCAGGGTCGGATCACCTGGAGAAGCAAGTAAGACACAAGAGTTATAACTCATTGGAGGTTAAACAGTATGAAGGTAAGACCGTCCGTTAAACCCATGTGCGAAAAGTGTAAGATCATCAAGCGCAAGGGTCGCGTTATGGTAATTTGCGAAAACCCCAAGCACAAGCAGAGACAAGGTTAA
>JAGAUY010000008.1 GCA_017620525.1 Oscillospiraceae bacterium
AATAGATGCCATCTTTCAATGTCACAATATGAATCTGTGATGTGATCTCATCCAGCCTTGTCAGCAGGATCAAAGCATTCTCCTGCGCATCGGATTCAACGATTAAACCGGGAACAGGCACACGATCCAGATCAAGCGCATTCTCCACAAGGAATACATCAGAGGCACCATGCGTCGAAATCAGTTCATCGAAGGGTTCAGTTTCGAGCCGCTTCAGGAGTTCCTTTGACAGAGGTACGGGCATGGTATCCACCACATATATATCATCTTTTCCAGCTGCGAAAACGACACGCTTGATATACAGGCAACCATTCTCGATTTTGCTATAGCTTGCATCTGTATCATATCCATAATTATAGGAACTATGGCTGCGCAGGGTATACCCTGGAAATAGATCGGCTACGGATGCTTCCGTGATGGCCACCAGATCCTGTGCTGTCTCAGGTGTACCGGGGAGATCATCAAAATCGCCAATCCAAGTTAACAGATCATCATCTAACGTGAATGTAGCTTCGGCTACATGAGTGCCATCCGGATAGTACGACAGCTGATATTCATCAAGGATGACATGTCCCTGATATTCGGATGTTTTTCGCCAGCCGCATTCCACCATATATTCACCATCGTAATGATAGGCAATGTAATCACCGTTCTTCCGGTTAACCAAATCAAATCCAAGTTCATCGGGATAGAATGAGCCATCAGAACGGGGTGTTGTGGTATCATGACGAACAAAAGCAATTTCCCATGTGCCATCCACCGGTGAAAACTGAGCTTCTGACTTCCACTCTCGGTTCACGCAACGATAGTAATACATATGTCCCCCTGGGGAAATGATGGCCGCCATTGTGGAAGCGTCTGGCAGAGTGAAGAAGAAGCATTCTGCAAACTCCTCTGAACCTTGGGAGGAAACATACTGCTCCCACATCTCCTGTGGGAACTCGCTTTGTGCGCAAGCCTGTTGAGAGAATGCCAGTAGTAGCGCAGCGATGAGAGTAAAAAATGATTTCTTCATGATGCTTCTCCTTATACGCGGGAATGAATGGTTATCTATGATAAATAACGCATCATGGCAATCTTTTCTTGCAAATGCTGAAAAAAGCCCGCCCCGGAGGGGGCGAGCGAGATAGGTCATGTATTAAGTTGATATAGCCTCCACGCAAACCAATGGGTGTTAAGTTGTTTGTTCAAAGACTGAACCCGGAGTATAGGTTCTGATTACTTTCCCAGTAGCGGTATTGATCGTGACTGTAAACGCTTTTGCTGGCTGATCGAGATCGTCAAAGAAATGAATCACATAGATCGGGTCAGTCGTAGAGCCAGTTGCTTCGGTAGTACCATTCATCTTATACCATACACTGGTTTTATATGATAAGAGTGCCTGCCCCGAAGCAGAAAAAGCACCGGCTCGTGAAGAAGAAACTTTCGCAGCCGGGTTTTTCTGTATCAGCATTTGTTGTTACATATGTCTCTCCGAAAAGTCGGAAGAAAGTGACACAAACAGTTGTTTTATAACAGAGCAATGGGCTGAGTGCGCTGGATTTCTATTACAAATGTAAATCATGTGAGCTAAAAGTTGACATATATGGACATCTGTGTTATTCTTCCAACTGTACTACTCGTATTAATACAGTGGTACAGCTTTCGAAGAAGGGAGGCAGAAAGATGTTCCTTGTGAATCCAAAAAGCAAGCAGCCCCTGTACGAGCAGCTTGTGGAGCAGCTTCGCAGACAGCTGATCCTGGGCGGTATGGAGGCGGGTGCGGCCATGCCCTCCGTCCGGCAGCTTGCTACCGAGTTGGGTATCAATCCCAATACCATCCAGAAGGCCTACCGCCGTATGGAAGAGGAAGGCATGATCATCTCTGTGCCGGGCCGTGGGAGCTTCGTCAGCGACGACCTGGCGGATATGCTGAAGCGGCAGCGGGCGGAGCAGCTGGAACAAACCCGGAAGATGATCAGCTTGTGCCGGGAGATGGGACTTCCCAAGAACACCATTGATGAAATTGTTGAGACCGTTTATAAGGAGGGAGACGCTTGTTAATTGTCAACCAGATCGATAAAAGTTTTGGAAAGAAGCGGGCCATTGCCGATCTTTCCCTGAGACTGGAGGAAGGGCATATTTTCGGCATGCTGGGTACCAACGGTGCCGGAAAGTCCACCCTTCTGCGTGTAATGACCGGCATCCTGAAGCCTGACCGGGGCAGTGTGCTGCTGGACACCATGCCCGTGTACGAAAATCCCTTGGCCAAGCAGGAGATTTGCTACCTGAGCGACGAGCCCACTTTCCTGCCTAACGCCAGCATTGCGGAAATGGGACGGATGCAGGCAGCTTACTATCCCAGCTTTGACAGCCAGAAGCTGAAGGAGCTGTGCCAGCGGTTCGCGCTGCCAATGAACGAGCGCATTACCAGCTTTTCCAAGGGCACCCAGAAGCGAGCACAGATCTGCCTTGGCCTTTCCCTGAACCCCCGGGTACTGCTCTGCGACGAAACCTTCGACGGCTTGGATCCCGTCATGCGTGACAACTTCAAGCGGGTCCTCAGCCAGGAGACGATCGACCGGGGCCTGATTACCGTGCTGGCAGGCCATAACCAGCAGGAGATGGAAGACATCTGCGACAGCGTTGGTTTCCTTCACGAGGGCAAGCTGGTCTGCTCCGGCGACCTGGACTCCCTGCTCAGCGATGTGCACCGTGTGCAGCTGATCCCTGCGGAAAACGTGACGGACGAGCAGCTGGCCGCCTTCCGGCCTCTGCGCCTGCAGCGGCAGGGCCGCCTGTGCATGATGACCCTGCGTGGAGACCGTGCACAATTGGAAATGGAGCTTAATGAACTGAAACCCATGTTTATGGAGTTTTTGCCCCTCTCCCTGGAGGAAGTATTCATTCTGGAAATGGAGGATCGTGGTTATGCGCAGCAATAAACTGAATGCAACCCAGTTTCTTCTGAAAAGAAATTTGTTTATCGGCGTGATGGTATTTTTGATCGTGTTCTTCACGCTTCCCTTCTGGGGCCTGGCCAACATTCCCAATGCTAAGGAAAACATCATGACCTGGCAGGAGCCCGCTTACCAGGCAGAAAGCCTCAAAAACGTTGTTACCAATGACCTTCTGAACTCCCAGAGCCTGGAAAGCTGGGTGGTTCTCTTTTGCGCACTGGGTTTCCTGACCGCCATGATGATGATGCGTCACCTGTTCAGCCGCCGTCAGGGTATGCTGCACGCCGCTTTGCCTGACAAGCGGGAGACCGACTTCCTGCGCAGGATCATCGGGTATGTGGTGTTGTGTCTGGCTCCCATTGTGCTGAACATGCTGCTCTACCTGCTGGTGGTGGCGGTGAACGGCCTGTTGCCTTATGTGGAATGGGGCAAGCTCCTGGCCAAGTTCGGCATGATGCTGCTTATCAACCTGTACGGCTTTGCCATTGGCCTGCTGGCCAGCGTGCTGACCGGCACCTACTGGGCCGCGCTGCTGGCCGGGGCTGTGCTTATCGTGGGCGCGGAAGGTCTGGCCTATCTGTGGAACTATCTGGCCGGCCGTTACCTGCATACCATGATCACCGGTGGCGTTGGCAAAACGCTCGTGCGCTACTCTCCGGCATTTTCCCTCTACAAGGGCCTCTATCGCCCGGCAGAGTTTACCTGGGTACCCGCTATGCTGGGCATCGTCGCTGCCTTGGGGCTGAGCTTTATGCTCTACCGCATCCGCAAGGCGGAAGCCACCGAGCGCACGCTGGCTTTTGGTTGGCTGCACACCGTCATGGGCTTTATTCTGCCTCTCATGGGCGGCAGCATCGTGGGTATTGTGGTGTTCCTGTCCTTCTTGACGGAACTGAGCCTGATTATCGGCATGGTGCTGGGTGTACTCCTGACCTACTGGATCTGCAGAATGATTTTCAACCAGCGGTTCTGCGGCATCCTTAAGCAGTGGTATCTGCCTGCGGCGGCAGCCCTGGTGCTGATCCTGGGCGTGGTGGTGCTTCACACCGATGTGTTCGGTTACGACCACTTCATGCCTGAGAGGGACAAGCTGACCGCCATCTCTTATCGCCCCCAGAGCTACCACACCAACGAAATTGTCACCCTCACCAGCGACGAAGCATTAGACGCTGCCTACGGCTGGTGCACTCTGATGCGGGACGAGGTGGACAGCATGGAAAACGGCATCTATGCTAACACGGCGGGTACGAGTATGAGTCGCGTAGCGGTGACCTACCACTTTGAGGGACGCACCATCCGCCGCATGTATCCCAATTCAGAGATCCGTAATGACGCGCAGCCTTACCTCCAGACCATCATTGACAGCGATGACTACAAGCAGAGCCTGATCCGCGAGTTCCACTTAGCGGATGGCACCATCCAGAACGTGTATGTCAACACCAATGGCAGAATGTTCCGCAATGACGAGCTCTTTACCGAGTTTGGCGTGATGCCCAGCTACATGAACTTGGATAAGGCGCGGGACGCTCTCACTATCGACAAGTGGATGAAGGCGCTGCGTGAGGATATCCAGAACCGCACACTTGCGGACAAGAAGATGGATCCCATTTTCAGCCTGTCTATCAGTACACGGGACGAGAAAACCGGCACTTCCGACTATACCTCGGTGGATATCTACCCCTGCGATACCAATTTCCTCAAGCTGCTTCTGGGCGACAAGTGCCAGGATGTGATCGACTATGCCACCGGCGGTTATGCCGCAGACGAGGACGTGGTGGCCCTGCAGGTCACCTACAACTTGAGCCGCAAGGAAATGGCGGATAACGGCATCGATATGAAGAACGAGGTCAAGGCCATCAAGCTGGCTTCTTCCCCGGAAGAGGCAGTGGAATGGGTACGCTGCACCCAGAGCAGCCATGTGGGATCTTACTATTTCATGCCGGATTACGAGGACAAGAGCTTCAGCCGCCTGTACCTCTATCGCAAGAGCGAGCTGGAAATGAGCAAGACCTACAACAGTTTTGAGATCCCGGAAGATCTGACCCAGCTTTACACCATGGAAAACATTCCTGTAGGAATCGTTCGGGATTTTGTTGGGAAGTAAGGGATGAATCAAACTACACTGAACGCGATGCTGTTGTCCGCCGAAACGAGGAATAGAGTTATCTCGATCATTGGTGTATTGAAGCTGATGTTGTTTTCACAACTGTCATCTGGTATTCTTCTCGAATGAAAAAAGAGGATGTGTCGTTTCAGATAATTGTGACTCAGACCTACATGTTCCGGCAGGGACAAATGAATATGGGTTTGACATGTTGCTATATACTCCGAGAGGTCATGCCCACGTCAAACCGGATAGACTTCTGTCTGAGACGATTATTCCACACTCTATATCCATATCGTAAAACTGACTGATGTAGTTAACAAATCAGAAGGGAGGCTTTACCCGTATGAAAAAACCGCTCATCCTGCTTGCCGGTCTTGTAATCATCACCATGGTGGCTATTTCTACAATCATCATGCAGCCAGAAGACCGCATCAATCCGACAACTCAATCTGACAATGTGGTGGATGTTGTGAATTTATCCGCTGCACTTCCCCAAGCAAAAGCTGCTTCGCTACAAAATCCTGCGGAAACAGTGCAGGGTGTTACCTATGAACTTGAAGTAGAAGACGCTTTGATAACCCTGACGCTGCCAAGCGAATACGAAATGCTGCCAATTGAATGGATAGAGACACAATCGTTGCCAGAACGGTATGAGTTTTTGAATTCTGTAACTGGCAGCAAGTTTGGACTACATTCGGATTCTGATAATCAGAAGAATCAAGACATTCGTCTCAGTAAACTCCATGATCCAGCAAACAAATTTACTTCATTTTCGTTGACATGCAGTACATATCAAACATGGGCGTACTTTCACTACGATAACTGGAATCATGGGTTTTATGTAATTGCAGATAACGGCTACGCCTATAACTTCTATCTGTCTCTCCCTGAGAATCAAGGACAGAACAGCCCGCCTGAAGAAGCATTGAAGATTCTGGAGACATTGCAGATAACAGGGAAGTGATATGTAGCTGAACCGTAATAAACTATTGGCAAGGGATTTGAAAGAGCCGAGAATAACCATACGGTCACTCTCGGCTCTTTCATATTGGTTTGCTTTGTCGTTGCTCACTCTTTGAAAAATGATAAAACACCCTTGACAAAAGAACTCGAT